>JAIKYA010000175.1 GCA_024683645.1 Lachnospiraceae bacterium | reverse complement strand
AGTTTTCCTCTGTCTCCCGTCAGTATGCTCGTACCGTCACGCATCAGCAGTGAAAACGGTGTGTTGTTTTCCTTCTGTCCCGAAAAGCTGCGGTGAACCGTCTGGTGTATCTTCGGATCCACCCGCTCAAGAGCCGCTTCGGTATAGGCCACTCCTCTCCTTTGAGCGTCGGTTTTAATGATGATGAATGGCGATACATCGGGATATTTTTTTATCACCTCTTTTATACTCAGTTCATCATCTCTCCACTTTATATACTCTCCCATCTTCCCCTCCTTTGTTTATTAAAAAAGATTCAGGCACGAAGCTTTGCTCCGATCCTGAACCTCCGGTTTTCCGGTCAGTCCATACTTTATAAGTATTTCTTTATCTCATCGGTCTTATTCAGTTCCTCCCAGGGAAGACTTATGTCCGTTCTTCCGAAATGACCGTATGCAGCTGTCTGCTTATAGATCGGTCTTCTCAGGTTCAGGGCATCAATGATGGCCGCAGGCCTCAGATCAAATACCTTATTTATTATGCTTACTATCTCTTCCTCTGACTTCACTCCGGTTCCGAAAGTTTCAACCGCTATCGATACGGGCTTTGCCACACCTATCGCATATGCAAGTTCCACTTCCAGTCTTTTTGCCACTCCGGCAGCTACCAGATTCTTTGCTACCCAGCGTGCCGCATAAGCTGCAGACCTGTCTACCTTTGTGGGATCCTTTCCGGAAAATGCTCCTCCGCCGTGTCTGCCTGTACCTCCATAGGTATCTACTATTATCTTGCGTCCGGTCAGTCCCGCATCACCCTGAGGTCCTCCGATAACAAAGCGTCCTGTGGGATTTACGTAGTAGATCGTATCTTCATCTATCAGTCCGGCAGGTATGACAGGCCTGATCACTTTTTCGATCACATCTTTTCTGATCTGCTCAAGCGTGACATCTTCCGCATGCTGGGTTGAGATTACTATCGTATGGATCCTTTTTACCGTCTGTCCGTCATCCGTAAATTCCACAGTTACCTGTGATTTTCCGTCGGGTCTCAGATAAGAAAGAGTTCCGTCTTTTCTTACCTTTGCAAGCTGCCTTGTAAGTCTGTGCGCAAATGATATTGCGGGCGGCAGATACTCGGGCGTTTCATCTGTAGCGTATCCGAATATGATCCCCTGATCTCCTGCTCCCGTACCGTAGTCCTCGGTAACACCATCCTGCTTTGATTCATATGCTTTATCAACTCCGAGTGCTATATCAGCCGACTGCTCATCGATCGAAGTCAGTACTGCAATGGAGTCTGCATTATAACCGTCAACATTATTGACATAACCGATCTCCTTGATGGTATCCCTTGCTATCTTTGAGATATCCACATAAGCCTTTGTTGTAATCTCTCCTACCACAAGTGCCAGGCCTGTTGCCACCGTTGTTTCCGCTGCGACTCTCGAGTACGGATCTTGTGCGATCAGGGCATCAAGTATGGCATCTGATATCTGATCTGCTATCTTATCGGGATGCCCTTCCGTTACCGACTCTGATGTAAATAACTTTCCCATTTCATTCTCCTTTTTATAATCTTATCTTTTCGTTTTTATCTATCTGTACTATCTTTCCGTCCTGGATGATAATGTTCACTGCTCCGTATCTTACCGATTCGATCAGTTTTCTTATCTGTTCCAGTTCCTCTTGTGTTATTTTCTTTATCTCTGCCATATTCCCCTCCGAAGACTGAAAAACTCAGGATCGCGGCCAAGCCGGTCCTGAGTTCATATCTCCCACTCATATATAGATTCCAAACCTAGCGCCTATGCCTACATCGTCCCTTTATGCTATTGTCACAGCCGTTACACTTCACACAGCAATAACAACACTGACAACATGATGTCACTGCTATCATTTTGCACATATAAGATTTTACTGTGTGATTTATAGGACTCATTTCATTTACCTTTCTTCGTTATGATTCGAATTATAATTTACAGCCGCCTGCAAGTCAATAGTTTCGGGTACTGTATAAATCTATTACACGCGATAAGTTTTACTTATCCTGACAATTCATTATGAAAGACCTATATCCGTACCCAGTTCTTCTTCGAGTTTCTTCTTCAGAAAACTTCTTCTGTCTATAGCCTCCTTAAGCTCCTTCTTTGCCTGTTTTCTGTATTCTCCCATCCTGTCGTTTATCTCACCGATATTCTCCGGGAGCAGCTTACTTAGCAGCGCCTTGATATACTGCGTGATGTATGGGCTCTTTCCTCCGCTGGACACTGCACATACCACATCTTTATCCTTTACTATAGCAGGGAAGATAAAGCTGCAGAGTTCTTCATCATCAACAACATTAACCGGTATACGTTTATCCCTTGCAAGTCTGCTTATACGCTTATTAAGCTCCCTGTCATCGGTAGCGGCCACGATCAGATCATGTTCATCCGTTATATCCGTATCCCTGAATTCTCTTTCTTCATATCGTGAAGCCAGCTCTGCAGCCTCTTTCAATGCATCCTTTGAGATCAGGCATATTTCAGCACCGAAATCATGCAGGATCCGTGTTTTCTTAAGCCCCTCCACTCCTCCGCCTATTATCAGTACTTTTTTTCCATCAAGCTTTACCATCATCGGAAAATACGACATATCACACCTCACTTTATTAATACATAGTGATATAGCAGCTCTTTATCATCAGCTTCCTTAACTGCTGCTCCGAATATGTTTCTCAATTCTTCTTTTTC
>JAIKYA010000173.1 GCA_024683645.1 Lachnospiraceae bacterium | reverse complement strand
TCCCGCTATCTCCCTTGCGCGTCTTTCCGAATATGTCAAAATGAGAGGACATCCGCTGATCCCCTCTCCCAATGCATCGATCAGATGCAGCTTGTGGGAGTCCGCGCTCCCTTCCGCCATCACATGACCTCTGTCGCTCTTCAGTACCGTCTTTGCCGCCGTATACCAGGATGCTCCGCTTAGCGGCGAATTAAGCAGTCTCATATACCCTCGTGATCTCGCTTTACCACATACCTTAAAAGGATACCACATAATGCGGCTTTTGTCCAAGTTTTAGTAATAAACAGCTCTATCCGGCAGTTCATCTTTTTTCCGCATTTCAGGACGCAAATGATAGCGGGCGGCTTACGCCGCCCGTACACTACTCTACCTCATCACTTCGGTTACTATATGTCCGGTGTAGTTTTTCCCCGCACCCTTTACCCTTACCTTGTTGTTTGCGGCATCCACAACCTTTATCGTGTAATTTGACTTTCCGAACTTCTTAAGTTTCGTATCCGCAGGATTTAGCTTTAGCTTAACATACTTTAGCTTCTTGAGCTTATCACCGTCATATTTGAATCTTCCCTGTTTGTCCGCCTTAGCATGAACCTCCACCGGAAGCATAGAGACTATCGATGCTTTATTGATCGTAAACTTCACGCGGTTTTCCTTTTTCTTAAGCATCTTGTTTACGGCTTTTATCAGTTTCTTAAGATCCTTTACCTGCTGTGAACTCAGACCGAACATTTTTTTTGCTTTAGGCACCAGGCTTATCTTTGCGTAGAATTCTCCGGCTCCCGCATTCTTACTTTTACCGACAAACGAGATCTTAAACAGTTCCTCCTGTTTAATACCGTTTACTCCCGCTTTCTTCATCAGGTCACACAGGTCAATGGTAAATGACAATGCATCACAATTCTTAGGCGTTATGACCTTACCCGTGTATACAACTGCATCCACATAGTTCATGGAGATGCTGACATTCACGGTTACCTGATTGTTTTTCGGCCCGGTCTTTACCGTATCAGTCCTTCGCACTATATTCTTTTCTTCAGGTATCTTATAATTCCGCAGATCCTCTTCGGATATCCAGGCCTTCAGCTTACCGTCATCAGCATGAGCCGGGCTCACCTTCACTCTGCTGCTCGCGGTATACCCTCCGTCGCTAGCAGTTGCCATTATCACTGCGTATCCGCATTTCACCCCGGTCACATTGCCTTTCTCATCGACCGTTGCGACAGATGGATTATCGCTCTTCCATTCCAGCGTTTTATCACTTGCATCTTCCGGAGTATAGGTCACGCCCATCGGCAGTGTCTCTCCGATACGTACCACCATATTCTCACTGAGTGCTATCCCCTGCAGCGGGATGATATATGAGGATACCTCTGCTGTCATGATTCCGGCCTCAGATGCCGCCAGAGCAAAGGCGGTATTATTATAAAACAGATTCTCATTCGCAAATCCATCTGCACTCGCATAGACCATATCTCCGGCCTTCACCTTGTTGCTGCTAAGCGAAATATCGGCAAGTTCTCCGGGATCAAGTGCGGGAATGCTGCCCATTGCTAGCACTTCGCCGTCAGAACCGTTCAGTCTCAGCTTTACGCCTGTTGATGAAAGCTTAGTCTGTCCACGGTTTACTGCCTGCATGATGACATGTGTTACTCCTGCATCGTCGATCTCCGCCCTGCAGTTTTCAAGCGAAATATCTGTCATACATAGATCACAGTCCATGTTGTTATCGGTCGTATCCTTTTCCGTCTCGTTCATCGGCGTAATGCTGACCTTCAGTTTACCGCCGCTGTGATCAGCCGGAAGGAGCACAGCACATTCAAGAAGTTTTGACTCACCTGCATAAAACCTGACCATGATATCCTCTGTCTTAAGCAGTTTATCGTTTTCATCCCTTATCTCGGCCCTGACACCATTCATTGTTGAAAGACTGTTGTTATATACGAACAGCTTGAGCAGCATTTCGGCTCCGGGAGCGATCGTTTCCCTGTCATAATCGGTATAGACCAGTTCAGCGTCCACATCCCAGGAAACACTTATGCATTTAAGCGTTGAAGCCGCGTATTCACCTTTGGTGTATAAAACCGTAATGCTTTCTTCCGTCAATACAAGGTCATAGCCATTTACGCCACCATCCTCACGGGTAAGCTTTACGGGCTGTGAACCCCAGCCATACTCATCTGCAACTACGGCATATACCTGCAGTTCCCCATTCTCATCTGCTGCAAGCCGTGAAAGCACCTTTCTGCCGTCCAACTCATGATATTTACTGAAAGCGGTAAAGCCGTCTTCTGCCGGCACGTAATCAGATGGCAGCATTACAGCAGCTCTATACCAGGCAGGTTCTCCGATCTCCGGAAGGGACCATGTCATGTTTACTTCGTCAAATACCGACTCAACTATAACGTTATTCTCGCAAAGAGTATCCATATCAGGAAGATCATCACTGTCATAGACTCCCGAATAGTTTGCCCATGCCAGGTGTATCTTTCCGTTTTCCTTATGTATTACCGGAACGGAATCATTTGTACTATCATCATATATAAATTCGTTCGTGCCCCATACACCGTCGGTACATATACTGTATATCAGTGCTCCTGAGTCAGCCGCCTTTCTGCCCGGGACATCAGCTGCCCATACAGCCATCAGCCTTCCGTCGGAAAGTGTTGTAACAGCTGGATCCTGATAGCCGTTCATACCGGCAATTATCGCATTTTCTTCATCCGTAGCAGTCATGTAATTCTGTGACAGATCAAAGACAAATTCATCATTTTCCCCGTCAGCCGCTCCTCCTGCTGATTCTTCTTCTTTTTTGTACCAGGTACCGGCCCCGTTCTCATAGAAAACGTACTCACCGAAATCCAGCGCTTTCGGAGTCCATTCTCCCGAAACTCCCGCAATAGTCCCAACCGCTGATATTTTTGCAGAAAGGCTCAGCGTGGTCTTATCGGGCTTTATCGGTGTCAAAGTCTTCATTGTCAGGGTTCCGCTTCCCTTAGCACCGATGCTTATGAAGCCTTCCCAGCCCAGACCTATCTCCGGAGATAAGGTGATGCTTGCCTTGAGATCATTATCCAGATCAGGAACAAGCTTTTGCTTTTCTTCCGAATAACTCATCTTCAGAAAGCTCTCAACCGCAACTTCCAGTGAGATCTTGAAATACCCGGGGACCGGGGTCTCAGGCGGTACTGCCTGGAAAGTATATGATCCGCTTCCCTTTATCACTATTGCCAGCTTAAGCTCATTGAAACCGAGATGGCCGTCATATATCTGTCCTGAAAAATAGCCTACCAGGGATACTTTGCCGCTGACAGCAAAAGTGCTGGTGGATTCCTTCATGAATACACCGTTCTTATCCAGCTCTGTCATCAGCTTGTCTATCTTATCCAGCTCCTGTCCTTCACGGTAACCCGATGGATTAAACTGTCCGCCTATAGACGTGGCATCCGCTGTCCCTGCAAATACCTCTTTGATCGTACCGAGATAGGAGTCCTTCACGGACTCTGAAGCAAACTGCCATCCTATAGTGCCTTCTACCGACAGGTCATCCTTCACGGAGAAATTTACCGGGATGCTGTCTTTAAGCATCTTTTCAAAACTGATCTCCAGATCTCCGCTTTTGAGAATATCCACTCCTCCGGATTTGTCAGGAGTAGGTATATCAAAGGACTCACCCATATCCACGGTTATGCCCGCATCATATCTTTCATACACTTTGATCTGTACGGGCTGTTTGATCATTTGCCCGTCTGACGCTTTGCAGACGATATATATCGGTTCCGCATTTATGGTCTTCTGAAAATTCAAGGTAAACCAGTCATAAATATTTGATGTATTATTCTGAAGCGGACAGGGCCTTCCTTCTCCCTGCTGCAGGTATATCTCACCTTCACCGTGTCCGTTCCAGTTAACTATCGGGTATATATCGATATTTTTCACCGGATTGTCGCCGGTGATTTTCGCAGGATACATCACCTGCGCATCTTTAAGCACGTTCTTATAGCTCACATAGCTCTTATCGGGATTCTCGTTTAAAAACAGTCCCTGCACAAAAACATCCTTATTCGTATCCGGATACATCGTGATAACGTTGTACTGGCCCACGATCTTACGAGGCATGTTGAAGGTGTAGAAGCCTTCCCGGCTAATCTTTACATCACCACTGTAAGTATTGGGAAAGATCGCCGTGATATCATTGTAGCCCTTCACGTTTTCGGTAAAAGTCTTTCCGTCTGCCTCCACGCTAAATCCGCTGGGTTTAGGCAATCCTTCCACTATCGGTGATATACGGAAAAGCTTTTTATCCGTAACAGAGTAGTACTCCTTCTTTTTGACTTCTACTTTCGGTTGTTCTTCCTCATATCCAGACAGCAAAACAGAATGGTATTCGCCGTAATGAACGGTATATGATCCAGATCCAACATTGATCTTTTTTTTACTTAAAGCATTCCACTCTTCCGGGGTTCCCTCAAAATATATATCTGTAAGCGTACTCATATATATATCAAGTGAATTCATGCTCTTTGGAATATAAAGTTTCTTTAGTTTTCCGTAACTTGCTCCGCTTGATGATAGGACTCCCTGTTTTATTTTAGCCGTTATTACGCCTCTCGGAATCGTATATTCCTCGTCCTGCTTCATAGGCGGCCAATACAATAATTCCGTCACTTGCTTATTGAACAAAATGCCGTTAACACTTTTAAAATAACTGTTGGCAGGATCTACATTTATAGTCTCTAGCAATATATCATTATTCCACATTCCTTCATATGTGTATAAAGTAGCGGGCAAATTCAATACTTTTATCTTTGTGCCGGTAAAAGCATTTGTGCCTATACTGTACAATCCCTCCGGCAGAGTTATTTCTTCCAGCTCATAACAATACTTGAACGCATCCGAACCTATACTCGTAACTCCATAAGGGATGTCGATACGTTTTAGCGTCCCACAGCTTGCAAAGGTCCCACCCGCAATTGCATTAAGACCATCAGGCAAACTGATACTCTGCAAAGAACTACACCTGTAAAAAGCATCTGAACCTATAGAAACCACGCCTTCCGGAATAGTGATCTCCTGAAGAGAAGTACATCCGCTAAAAGTACTTCTGCGTATTGTCGTTACGGTCAGTGAAATACTTACCTGAGTCAGATTATTACACTTCGAAAAACCTTCGATCTCGGTAACTCCGTATCCTATCGTTACAGAGCAGATATCATCCCTGTACTCTTCCCACGGTACTGGGTTTCCACTATCGGAAAAATGAGCCATCCTGCCGGTTCCGGTAATGCGAAGATTATTCCCCACAAGCTGCCAAGATACATCATCCTCATCGGTAAATCCGCAATCCCCCTCAAGATCAGCTCCCGGCGTCTCGCTCACTTCATCGACTTCTTCATCTGCCGGCACTTCTGCACTTTCAGTGATCCCGTCTTCCGTTATCACATTCTCCGATACTGCCGTATCTTCCGAAGCCAGCACCGCGAATCCCGCATCGTTAGCTGTTTCCACCAGCAGCAGTACTATTATTGCAAATGAAACTATACGTTTTCTGATCCCTCTTACCCCTCTCTTCATTTTCATCCTCCTTCTTGTATAATAAAACCCTGCGCAGGAGAATCTTACCATCCTCCTGCGCAGGGGAATTCAACAGCTAAAACCGGATATACTGTTAAAGAACGCGGTCAGTTCGTTCGTTAAATTCTGCATCTGTTTAAACATCCCTGTCAAGTCTATCCTTTGTATTTCTCTTATTATTTCCGGCCATTCTACTGCGGTATCATATACTTTCTTTATTCTGTCTGATCATTTAAAAAATAACGTGTTATACAGGTTCAAACTCAATAATAGATGAATTACCATATTCTGAAATGGTATGATCAGCTGTCAATTACATCATATTTTCACACTTTAATACTTATACTCATATTCTATCGCCTCTGAAGCCAGTATTCAAATATAACACCCTCCGGCTCATACACTCTTCACGTTAAACCTGTTCATTGCTGCATCTATGCCGTCTTTTATAAAGCACTCGCAGGCATCCGCGGCGCCTTCAAAAGCTTCCTGCATAAGCTTCTGCTCTTCGGAGGGAATATGACCCAGCACATAGT
>JAIKYA010000172.1 GCA_024683645.1 Lachnospiraceae bacterium | reverse complement strand
CGCGATTGAAAGGAACAGCATCAATCCTCCGATCTTGTGACCATTCATGATCTTTTCCTGTACATTAGTTTTCATAGAGTTACCTCCTTTAGTTGGCAGGATGCTCTGCATCCTTGTTATTGCAGCCCTTTTAGGGGATGCGCTTCTTTGTGATATCATTATGATATCATCATGCTTTCTTTTTGTCAAGATTTTTTTAGTATGTTTCACTTGATAAGCTATGAAAGACTCGATAAGCTGGAGGGAGTGGGCGTGAAAGTACCCGAAAAGAAAAAAGAAGATGAGCTGATGGCTGAAGAACAGGATAGAGAGATTTACGAAGGAAGATGAATAAGTGAAGTGAGATGATCTGCGGCTGCAGTGCCCCTAAGGACGTTCTGTTCGGAAGCAGCCCAGCTGTGGATCGCTGCGACGATACGCGGTTCCTTCATGCTGATAGCCGCAAAAGGCTCTTCTGTCCGTATTACCAACACGCCGGTGTTTTCATTTACACAGACAGACGCTTCTTTTACGGGAAGAACGAGGGCATCGTCCCCGGCTTTCACAAATGCATTAATAAGCGGCTTCAGATCCTTTAAACTTCCGGGCCGGACCATATCCATAAGAGGGCGGCATAATGAACGGTAAGCAGTGTATTCGTTTTCCAGTGCTCTCACTGCATCCGCATTCTGCAAGAGCAGGTTTAACGACTCCCCGGTCTGTCCCTGTACGGAAGATGAGACAATGGCCGCATAAGGACTTGCTATGAAAAGAGTACGATGGTAGACATCATCCCTTATCTTGGGATAGTACCAGGATTCTACGCAGCCTGAAAAATAAAGGGGCATCCATTTACGTACTGCCTCCCACATTTCGTTGGCATCACGGCTGATGGAGTGGATGATGCGTATTCTTGAACCTTTTTTCAAAAGCAGTATAAGCAGATGGCTCCAGGCTGCTGCAAAAGCATCATCTTCATAGAGCCAGTCCATCGGTTCGTCGGAACAGAGCAGGAGATCTGCGGGTTCATCATTATCGATAAGTATCTTCAGAAAGCGGTAGACAGATTCACGTTTTCCCTGATTACCATAGTAGAAGGCCCTTTCACTAGAAGAAAAGGAAGCGGTATCATCCTTGTTATCATTCTGCGCGATCGAGGCAGCCATGTGGTTTATCAGGCTCTTGATATCATCCTTCGCATACAGGTATTCATAAATAAGAGTTGCGGCTTCATCCGTGTCCTCGGGCCAGGTCTGACCGGGACAGATCTCCGAAACAGCGGCAGCTTTGTAGTTTTCTTTAAGATTGCGTGCAAAATACGAGGAAACGTTCGCAGTGAACGGATGCTTGGACGGAAGGCTGCGTTTCCCACTCCTGATGCGGCTGATATATGAGGCATCAAAAGATAGTACCCTCGAGAGGGTCGCATTTGAAGTGTTGGTAAGTTCCATCAGGAAGTTGAATTTTTCGGCATCGCTTTTTCCCATAAAATGACTATACAGCTTTGATCCGCAGATTTCAAGATGTGGGAGGAAGTTTTGTCACGAATTGTGACAAAGTCGTGTCATGGACAAATCCTGCAATATCATTCAGTTTCATGGCGGAAAGGGGTAAAATATATACTATATTGGCGCTTCAGTGGAATAGTTGTGCCGCAGCTTTTCCGGAAAGACAAAAATGCAGAACAAGGAGGGACAAAAATGAACAAAATGACCAACAGATTAAAACGATGGCTTTCATTACTGATGAGTGTTGTGATGATCGCTACACAGCTGCCGCTTCCGGTCTATGCGGAAGGCAGGGAAAATGTTTGGGATGATGCAGAGGAGAGCATCACCGAAGAGAAGGGCAGTATTGCAGATTATGCGATAGATACGGAGGAGTATAGCTATTATGCAGATAAAACAGTATCAATAACTGTAGGCGATGGAGAAGCGCAGATAATATATGATGCATCTCCTATAGTAAACAGCATCCCGGCCGAATACAGCTATATTGGCGTGCTCTATGCAAAAGAGAGTGATGATCCCGAATTCTTCCCTGATACGCCGGATGTTTCTGCCGGAGAAGTAACAGAGGCCGGATTATATTCTTTTAAGGGAATGTTTGAAAATCTTGATTATGATTCAGAGGTATGGCTGGAGGACCTCAGCGAAGGAACATACCGGTTCCGAATAGTAGTGGCAATTGAGGATGGAAACAATCATATTGCTTCCTATCATTTTCTGACAGCCGATCCGTATAGTTTTACTATTTCAGAAGCTCCGGACGTGATCTCATCCGTAGCGGTGGATGAATGGGGATACGGTTATGAAAAAGTATTACTGAATCTCACTTCAGATGATTTATATGAAGACGAAGAAATATATTATGTAGAGATTATAACTGATGAAGGACACTACTATGCTGATCTTAATGACGATGATACAGCTGCAACCCGGATAATCAGTACCTCATGCAATACTATCGACGCGAGGGCAGTGATCATCAGCAGTAACGAAGCAAAACGTTTATCCAAAAGAGTTCCGGTAGAACGAAAGGTACGTGGTGCAGATACGGCTACAGTAGATTTTGACGTGGTTCCCGGAGGAGGAAGTCTGACCTTCACGGCAACTTTGGAGCCCAGCTATGATGTCGATACTATATGGGCATATGTCAATATCCGTAAAAAGGGCAGCGCAGAGGATTGGACTAAAAATGCCGAGCCTGAAATACTTATGGAAAACGGAAGTTTTTCATACACTTTCTATGGCCTTGAAGAAAATGCCGTATACGAATGGTATGCCGATGTAGAAGTAGCATTCAGCAACATCGTACTTGGTACGGATGGAACAGAAGATGATCCGAATGAAGTGACCACGCTTGCAGACAGAGATCTCGGACCGGATGATTTTAGCAGTGCTAAATTGTACGAATATCTCAGTTCAAATACATTTCTTCGGGGAAATGAGCTGACCAAGTCATTGCTTGAATCCTGTGATAATCTGCAGATAGATCGCAATTCACACTACGGAATAGTCGGTCTTGATGATATTTCGGATCTGCCGGTATGGTTCCCGAATCTGGAAACAGTAGTTTTCAAAAACCAGGATATTACGGACATCTCCCCGCTTATGAGCTTGAAAAAACTTGAATATATCGATGTTACGGGAAATGATATCACAACTCTTCCGGAAAACTTTTCCGAGAAATTCAGGTATGCAAGAGTATATCTGGCTAATAATCTTATAGATCCTGAGGTAAAAGATAATCAGGATACAATGGAGCTTAAGATAGACAGCAGACAGTATACTTCCGGTGATAAGAAACAGCTATACTTTACTTTCGGACATGGTATTTCGGAAAAAGAGTATGATGTGTATCTGTCTGTTGACGGCGGTGAGGATCAGCTTGTCGAGGCTTACAGAGGAACTACATACAGATACTATTACGATGATTGCAGCCGTTATTTCCTGATTCCTGATATAAGCGCTCAGATCGGGAATAAGAAGGAATGTAGAGTCAAGCTTACGATCAAACAAGGAACAAAAGTACTCTCAAGCGGAAGCGCCAATATCTTCTATGATGATATTGAAGTAAAAAAGATAGCCGAAGGTGATTCTCATGTTAATGTGGGAACAGTATATATACCGAATAAATACCTGCCGGAAACAGTTCCCAACTACGTAAATGTAAGCATCCGCAAGGATGGTAAGGTATATGCCGAAGAGAAGAATCCGGTAAACTATGATTCCGAGCCGTTAGAATTTGAGTGCTTTACAAATACAGCATTGACCGAAACGGCAAACAGAGGTTATTACGTTAATCCTTCATACGATCTGTACTGGGATGAGACTTATGTTTCAAGCGGAAAACTCAATGAAACACTTAAGGCGGGAGAATATGACATCGTCATCAGCACAGTTGGTGAGGAAAGCGAGGAACTTGTTACATTTGCCAAAAAACTTAAGGTTATAAATGGTGCCTATATCAGTGGTGCCGTTGTGGACAGAAGCCTTGATAACAGAGGTGATAATATATACATATATGTGCGAGGCAGAAATGTCGACAGCGAAAAGATCCGGCCTGTTATAAAGAGTATTGACGGAAGTGTTTCATATACGACTACAGCAACGGCTTCTTATGTCCCTGATGAAATAGGAGAAATGTCATATCTGTTTACGGTAAAGAAGGGAACCAACTGGGGTGATATACAGAGTGCGCCCGATTCAAAGAAGTTCCTGCTCGATTTTGTAACAGAAGACGGATATGAATGGATAGACGACAGATACATTGATTATAAGACAGTTTCAGCATATGAGCTTAAGGACATGGTTCCTTATGACTTTATGTTTGTATATTACAACTGCAGAAAGAAAGCGCTGGAGGTATTCGGTCCTGCAGAAGATTTCGCCGGAAAGGATTTTTCCATAACCACTAACGTGTTTATATATGGTGATGGCGGTAAGGATATAAATGAGACTGCAAGCGGAAGCGGTAAGTTTGATGCAAGCGGTCGCGCTCTTGTTAACATGAAAGATGCAAGCGGTAAGGTATACGTTCCGTCCAGCGAGCATGGCATGGCAAGTTATAAGATCCAGGTCAATGGTATGGATGAGTATAGTTCCGAGTTTAATGAAAATCATCCATGTCAGTACGGCGCTATCCGCGAAATGACCGCTGCGGAGGCCAAAGCGTGGGCCTGTGTTATTGGTGTAAGCAAAGATGGCGAAGAACCGGAAGTAAAGGATGGATATTTGAGATTCTATGACGGCAGTACGGGGCCTTACACTGTAAGGATCTATGAACTTGCCAGACAGCATGAAGGAGCTGTAAAAGAATTCAGCTTTACTGAAGATAAATTCGACATTAAGGGATTTTATACTTTCACGGAAACAGATCTGGAAGGACTTATGGCAAATGAGGTATATTCCGTGATAGTAAGTGATTCCACAGGTCATTATGTCCAGGACAGAGGATTTATCACAACAAAGACTGAAAACGGCAACAATGAAAACAAAGAAGAAAACAATAATACCGACAATAACAACAACAATAACGAAACCAACAACCCCACAGTAGATCCTACCCCCGTTCCCGCTCCGGATGCGCCGCTG
>JAIKYA010000146.1 GCA_024683645.1 Lachnospiraceae bacterium | reverse complement strand
ATCTCATTCATTGAAACTCCGGTAAGCAGGGTCTGTCCGTCTATATACAGCTGTTTGGTGTCGCCTTCGATATCCGCCTTTGCAGGGACTATCATTTCCGAACCGCCGCCCCAGGTACATTTATCAAGGAAGTAATCACCGCTTCTTTCCTGGATGACCCAGCCGTTATCTGTGGTATACACCCCGCCCGAACCGCTTGTGTTCCAGACATACTCAGCCCGGGCCTCCTCCGGAATGGCGTCAGAAACAAAAGCAGCTTCTTCGGCTGAGCTTTCCTCTTCTTCGGATGCCGGCGTAACGGTATAGGGTACGCTCTCCGGAGCTTCATATTCACTCGCTTCATAAGCCTCTTTCGCATATACATTCTCATTTCCTGTCGGAATGTATCCTGATACAGATTCGCTGAGTAAAACGGCTGACAGCATAAACGCCAAGATCTTTTTTGTCTTCATCTGATCATCCTTTCTCCTGTACTTCCTTCAACAGACTGTATGTATCACGATAATTCAGTTCCCTGTCTTTTACCAGGATGCTCTCCACATCGGCAAATACTTCCTCCCGCGCAAGCAGTGAAGGAAGCCAGGGTGCATAGCGCGTCCCTGCTCCTTCCCGCAGTTCCTGTAAAAAGCCGTCAAGTGTCTTGCCCCTGCTGTAGCTGCGTCCGACGGTGTCGGTGGCCGCATCCATACAATCGGCGCAGAGCACTATATCTATCACTGTCTTATAAGGGCTCTTAGAGGTATCCACATCTGCCGGATACCCGCCCTTATTGTCGTACCATTTATGATGACCGAGGGCAACATCGGCATATTCCGCTGTCCTGCTGTGTTTTCTGAGCAGATCTGCACCGGTCATGGGATGGGTCTTTATGATATTAAACTCCATATCCAGCAGCTTCCTGCCGTAAACGAAGATCGTGTCTATAATGCTTATCTTCCCGAAATCGTGGCAGAGTGCCGCATGATAGCTGTAATAAAGTATCTCATCCTGTTTATCCAGCACATCCGTCACCGTAGCACATCCCGGAAAACCTATAAAACGCTCCGGCTCCGTACGCAGTAGATGATAGACAAGACTTTCTGTGATCTGGCCTACCATGCGGGAATGGATATAGGTGGGCGGATGAATGGCTGCGATACACTGCAGCAGAAACTCTTCAAAATCGATCCCGCTCGGGATATCGATAAAACGGTATATGAACTGTGCCGGATATTCAAGTATATAGGAAAGCACACCGGTATTCGGCGAATGGAAAAGATAATATGTGATGCCCTGATAGAAACGCTTGAGCAGTCTGACATCCTCCGACGAAAGTCTGTCTTTGTCCATCAGACATATAAACTCAAGAGGTATCATGGTATTGGTTAAAGCCCCGGTAACACCGAAATCCTCGCGGTCACGTTTGTCATAGGTCTCAAGCAGGCATTTCCTGTATTCTTCCTTGCTCATGGTCCCGGCCAGATAACGACAGCGGGCTACATGTATGCCACTCATATCCTCACCCGGTATCTCAGTGAAATACTCCGGATCCGAAGCAATGAGTTTTTCCAGCTCGTAAGTGCGCTCTTCTATGCGCTTCAACAGTTCTTCAGAGAAACCGCGCATATTGTCTATCTCGGTACTCATGATATAGTATTCAAGCGTACGGTATTTGAAATACCTCCAGTCAAAGTCGGGGACTGCCTTGTGATAGAATTCATCTTCTGAGATATCCATCATCTTATCGAGTATATCCAGATTATACCTGTTCATCTCATCGCTGTTGCTGTAACGTTCAAAGAAGCAGGCACTGAAGCGTGCATTGGTAAGTACTGTTTCTCTCATCTGCAGATCGGGGATCATTAAAAAGAAATCCTTATCCAGCATACAGATGAATTCCTGTCCGATAGCTATGCCCTTATCAATGTATACACGTGAGATGGCCGGATCGGAAGTAATACGGCTGGTCATATTTATCATGGAATAACAGACTGTCGCCTCGCTGTCCATACGCCGGATACGATTGCAGATATCGTCTTTTTGCTCCGCGTCAGTCAGAAGCCGTTCCATTATGATAGAACTTACGGTGAGGTCAAGATTCTCGCATTCATCATCACCCTCAGTAATGCTTAAGAGAAGATCCGCCAGCTCATTAAGATCTTCTGCTGTGGCCTTATCCAGAGAATCTGAAGACTCGATCAGAGGATAAAGCTCCTCATCGAGCATGCGGCGGTTTATGGCAGCTATCTCGCCTATCCTGCGGAAGTTTTCCTTTAATCTGGTAGAATAGTTCTCCGCCGTATCACCTTCCGTGATCGCGGGTGAAGAAAGCTGTCTTACATCGTGTATACGTCCGGCATACTCCCTGAAAATGCTTAACCGGTTGCTGTCATCCATGCAGACCCCCTCATAAGATCCTCCGATATACTCATGATGACACCAAACTACCTGTCATCCGTTGGTTTGCAGCCAAAAGGATCATTTTCATAATCTTCATACACTGTCTATAAATTAGACATACAACAAAATATTCTATCATCACACACAAAAACTTGCAATACGGACAGAGGCCGCTGTCAGTCTTTTTCCTGCCCTGTCAGCTGTGCATAGGTGACGCCGTATTTGACGGCTATGTCTTCAGCATAGGAACGTCCCTCCGGCGTGGCTATCTTCATCTTAAAGGAACGCTCGCCGTCCGTCGATACCGCCAGCAGTGATGCGGCTTTTGCAGGGCTCTCACCCTTATTCAGCTCATCCAGCTCCTGTGCCAGCTTGTGCATATGCGTGTTGTAGATGGTTCGGGTCTTTCTGCAGAGAAGTGCACGCACGGCATCTTTTGCGATATAATAGCCCTCTTCAAAAGAGGTGGTGGAGAAGGTCTCGTTTAAGAGCAGGAGGCTTCTTTCCGTGCAGGCATCGAATATCTCCTTAAAACGCCTGCATTCCTCGCCGAGGCGCCCCAGATCCATCGTCTTGTCTTCATCCGCAGGATAATGCGTATAGATGCAGTCTGCGGGAGTAAATACGAATTCGCTGCAGGGCACGCTGATACCGCCCTGGGCCAGCGCAAAGAGCAGACCTACAGCCTGTGTGATAGTGGTCTTGCCGCCGCGGTTGGCTCCCGTCAGCAGATATACGCTGTGTTCATCCGAAAAATCCAGGTCATTTCTGACTATCTCCTCCATCGGCACTTCGCCTATCGCAGCCAGTTTCAGATTATACAGACCGGCCGCGTTCATGCTCAGCTTACTGTCTTCTCCGGCTATGGCTGCGGTACAGAACTCATAACCTTTGGCTTTCAGCTCCTCAATATATTCCGCCCAGCGTATGTAATACATGAACTCGGGTATCAGCTCCGCGATGCTTCCGATACTGAAATCTATGTATTTTCTGAGCACCTGCTCCAGACGTCTGGTCATCAGATCCAGCATACCGCTGATCTCTTTATCGAAAAAGCGGGTCACCGATCCGGCCGGATCGTTTTCGGGCGGCTTTACAAGCGTATTAGCCAGAAGGGGCGTGAGCAGCGGGACCTTGCCTGCAGCGAACATCAGTCCCAGCCTGCCCGCATTGCCCGCAGAAAACTCCTCGGAAGCATTGGGTACGGGATGGAAATGCATCTTCCCGTTCCATTTGTTGTCATCCCTGATGCCGCCTTTTGTGCTGATGGCATCGGAGAGATTGCCGAGTATGCCTGAATTTTTGAATTCCTTGCTGTTGACCGAGATCAGACCTATGCTGTCCACTCCGAAATTACGGTTCAGATTGATACCTACGGTCACACTCTTCAGATTGGAGGTATCGGCCTTCAGCGCCGCTATATCCTTCTTCAGTTCTTCGAAGAGGGAATCGTTATATATCTGTTCTATGTAGTCATGCAGATTCTTAAGGGCTTCTGAGCTTACCTCGAACTGCTCGAGGCAGTCACGGATCTGCTCCACGCTCTTTATATAATCATCAAGCTCGCTCATGCGGTGCAGAAGCTCCCACAGGCCGGTACGCCTGTCGTGATCTTTTTTATAGCTGCCGTAATCGTTCAGAAACTGTACATGTGACAGCAGCTCCATCATCTGCGTGCGCAGGTCGGGGTATTTCATTATATCTTCAAAAACCCCTATACGGTATGCAGCCACATAAGGCTCATCTGTCATGGCCCTCATTACCGATGCGATGGTCGTGCGCTCGACAGCCTTGGGCGTCAGCTTATCGCAGATCGTATCGAGTCCCAGATCATGCCACGCGGTATCAGGCATGTTCCTGTAGGTAATGCCTTCCACAGGCGGAAACAGTATGCTTATAGGATTGTTTCTAGCCATATGCAGTATCCTCCGTTTGACCTTCTTCCGATTATATCATAAAATGAGATACATATACCAACGGTAAATTTTTCCGGTAAATGCATACCTGTACTGCGTTTGCATGAGATATATTCCCGGGACCATGTTTGCAAAAACGGAGGTATCGCCCATGAACACTCCCTTAAATTACGATTTCTACCATGCCCCCATTCCCGGAGGCGGCTATGTCACGGGCTTTGCCTATGATCCGTATGAAAAAGATACGCTGTACTGCCGCACGGATATAGGCGGCAGCTACCGCTATTCCTATGATGACAAGAGCTGGCACAGCCTCATAGAACATGTCGGAATGGAAGATCTGTCCGAAACTTTCCCCATCGCTATCGCTGCCGCCCACGGGAAACTGTATATCGCCTGCGGCGACGGCAGGGCTTTCGGCTGGCCTGTTTCCCCCGATGCACTGACAGCCCCCTGCGGCAGGCTCTGCATTTCGGATAATGGAGGAAAGACTTTTACTTACGAAGCTGTCCCCTGTTATATCCACGG
>JAIKYA010000034.1 GCA_024683645.1 Lachnospiraceae bacterium | reverse complement strand
GGTGTGGATATGTTCGGCAGAGGTACTGCAGACAAGCGATTTGGTGCTGCAGAGGAAGGTACGATGGAGCATGCGAAGGCAAAAGTAGATGCCGGCATAGAGTTTATGAAGAAGCTGGGCATTAAATACTATTGCTTCCATGATGCGGATATCGTACCGGAAGCGGACGATATCAATGAGACAAACCGCAGACTGGACGAGATCACCGATTACATTCTGGAGAAGACAAAGGGAACTGATATCAAGCTGCTTTGGGGAACTGCTAATATGTTTTCCAATCCCCGTTTTATGAACGGTGCCGGCAGTACCAACGATCTGGATGTATACTGCTTTGCGGCTGCTCAGGTAAAGAAAGCACTGGAACTTACAGTTAAGCTTGGTGGTAAGGGATATGTATTCTGGGGCGGCAGAGAAGGTTACGAAACACTTCTGAATACCAGGGTAAAGTTTGAACAGGAAAACATCGCGAATCTGATGAGAATGGCAAGGGATTACGGGCGTAAGATCGGATTTACGGGAACATTCCTGATCGAGCCAAAGCCGAAGGAGCCGATGAAACACCAGTATGATTATGATGCGGCAACAGCGATCGGCTTTTTGAAGGAATACGGTCTGGATAAAGATTTCAAGATGAACATTGAAGCAAATCATGCAACACTTGCAGGACACACCTTCCAGCATGAATTGCGCATCAGCAGGATCAACAATATGCTGGGATCCATCGATGCGAACCAGGGTGATGTGATGCTTGGATGGGATACGGATTGCTTCCCCAGCAATGTCTATGATACAACGCTTGCAATGTATGAGATCCTGAAAAACGGAGGCTTGCCGGTGGGTATCAACTTTGATTCCAAGAACAGACGCCCGAGCAATACCTATGAAGATATGTTCCACGCATTTATCCTCGGAATGGATTCGTTCGCATACGGTCTGTTAAAGGCAGCAGCAATGATCGAAGACGGAAGATTGGAGAAGAATGTGGATGAGCGGTATGCGTCCTTCGAATCCGAACTCGGAAAGAAAGTACGCAGCGGAGAAGCAACGCTGGAAGAACTGGCGCAGAAAGCGTCCGAGTTGAAAGCGCCTGCGATCCCGGTTTCAGGAAGACAGGAGTACCTTGAATCGGTACTGAACAATATCATCCTGTCGAATAATTAACGGTTTTACCAATATTTATTGTTTTCCATTGTTAAATGGGCTGTCGCGATGGCGATGGCTCATTTTATGTAAAGATACCATCATATGTATATGCTGCAGCAATATATGAATGAAGCCATAGAGGAGATCGGTGCATGAGTAAAAATATGTGTAAAATGAGTGGAATCGTAATGATGATCATCAGTGTATTTTTCCTGATTGCAGGGCTGTATTTCCCACAGGCCGGAATTGCAAAGATGATTCTGGATGCAGTGAAATATCTGAAAAAAAGGGATATCCGGTGCTCGAGGTCGACGAAGAGGAGGTACATATATTATTATCCGCATATGTAACGGCTTGTTTTGAGACGATATTACATCATCAGAAGGAAGCAAAGATCAGTCGACATCTGGATACGATCCATCAATTCTTTATGCCGGGCTGGCTGAGGATCATGGGAGTAAGTTAAAGAGCCGCAAGGCTCTTTTTTAATGCCGTTAGCGATCGAAACATGATTAGTGATAGCTAACAAAAAAGCGAAATGCATTCATCTGCAATCAGCGGTTTGGATAAAAAGAAATGGGAGGAAAGGAGGAGCAGATACATGATACTATTGATAGAATGTCTGGTACCGGTGGCAGCATTGGTGATGATCAGGGTGAATCATGCGCAAAGTTTTATACAGGGCTTTGGTTATGCCTATATCATCTGGCTGGCAATCACATGGTTTGATGCAATTGTGATCGACTGCGGATGGTTCTGTCATTCGAAACGGGTACGTATTCCGGGCACAGAGGATATGAAGGAGTATCACGACTACCTGTTTCATATCGGACAGAGTTGCATCGGATCATTGCTCGGATTGCCGGCATGCCTGATCGTGGGATTGGCAGTTATGATCCTTTCGTAAACACTGACCGGAGCGATTTCCAAAGCTGACGGTGTTTCAGACAGATATCATCTCTTTAAACTGAGCACACAGTCTTTTTGCTTGACAACTGGTTAGCGAAGGTTTACTATATTTAAAAAGCGAGAAAAATCTCACTTAAGTAGATGATGGGGAGCTATATGGGAATAAAGCAGCGGCGAACAGATCAGGATATCATACAGGAGCGGGCAGTCAGGACCAGAGAAAAGATCCTTGCCGCGGCCCTTAAGATGTATACGGAAAAGGGATATCACGATACGACCGTGGATGAGATCGCAAAAAGGGCAGGATTATCTACAGGGATCGCATACAGATATTTTAAAAATAAAAAGGAACTTTTGCTGGCAGCCCTGTCCTTTGCATTCGAAAATATAAAAGAGCTTGCCGGCGTATCGGAAAGGGAACTGTATGATAAAGATATAAAACATATCCTGACAGCTTTTGAGAAGATCCATACGAGGTACCGTGATTTCCATGAGGAACTGGAGGGACTGAGGCACAGCGACAGCGATGTGAAAAAGCTGTATGACAGCTTTGCACAAAATGCTCTTCTTGCACTTTATGATAAGCTGCCTGTTGAGATAAAAGAAAAGCCGCATTCATGGGAAAAACTGAATATCACGATCGGACTGATGGAAAACTACTGTCACGCATATATGGATAAAGCCTTTAAAAAGAAGGAACTGCTGTTTATGCGTGAGGAAGTAATAAGAATGGCAGGCAGCTTATTGTGGGAGGTATAAGATGACATTTGAAGAATTTGGAACGGAACATGAAAAAAAAAATGATGCTGTTGCCGGGAACGTGCTGTGACTGGCAGACGAATTTCTGCAATGTATTCACGAGGCTGGAGGCAAAGTATCATCTGATCTGTGTGAATTATGACGGATTTGACGGGAGCGATGTCATATTTCCGGATATGATCACGGTTACGGAAAAGATCGAGGACTATATAAGACAAAAACATGGCGGACGCCTGGATGCGGCACTGGGGTCGTCCCTCGGATCCAGTTATGCAGGACAGCTGATAATGCGGCAGAATGTTCATATTGATCACGGGATCTTCGGCAGTCCGGATCTGGATCAGAGCGGAAAAGTATCAGCGAAGCTGCAATCCCTGCTTGTTGTACCGCTGCTTACGAGTTTTACAAAAGGGGAAAAGAAAAGGCAGAAGACGAAGGAACTTTTGAAGAAAACATTCCTGATGACAGATGAAGTTGCGGAACAGTTTATGGCCTGTTTTTCCAAATTTAATCCGGAGTCGATCAAAAACGAATACTATACGGACCTGCTGACGCATCTGCATAACGATATCCGGGTGGAGCATACGAAAGCGCATTTTATCTATGCGAATAAGATGGGAGAAAAGTATTTAAAGCGTTACAAAAAATATTTCCATGATCCGGACATCCGTGAGTTTGATATGCAGCATGAACAATGGCTGTTCGGGGGAGATGAATATGCGGTTCCGGTATTGAAAGCAATAGATGAATTTATGGAAATGCCTGTCTGACAGAATAATAACAGCATGATTTCGGAAAACTGCGTCATATCCTGCCTTTGATGGAAGAAGCGGAAAGAAAAGACAGCATGGAGACGGGAAACGGCGCGAAATGCTGTTGTTGAAAGAAGAGACGGGAAGAAAAGACAGCATGGAGGCGGGAAATGGTGCGAAATGCTGTCTTTGAAAGAAGAAGCGGAAAGAAAAGACAGCATGAAGACGGGAAACGGCGCGAAATGCTGTCTTTGGGAAAAAGGAGAAACAGATGAAACTTTATACGGTAGAAGTAAATAATCAACAGTATGTGGCGGCGGAGAACAGAAATAAAAAGCTTGTGACGCTGGATTCCATGGGGATCAAAGTGAAGGATATGAATGAACTGATCGTGCGTTATGATGAGCTGCGTGACGGAATAGGGAAAGCCCTTGCGGTGAATGAAAATGCCGGTATGGAAGCCGGGGAATACCGTATCAAGGCACCGATCCCAGTGCCGTGGCAGGATGTCATCTGCCTGGGAGTAAATTACAGAGCACATATAGAGGAAACGGTAGATGTGCTGGATTTTACGAAGAAGGCAGATACGGTTTATTTCTCAAAGAGGGTAAATACAGCCAATGATCCGGATGGGATGATCCCGGTCTATGATTTTGTTGATAGTCTGGATTATGAGGCGGAGCTTGGAGTGATACTGAAAAAAGATGCTCTTAATATAACGGTCGAAGAAGCTGCCGCGTATATATTCGGTTATACGATCATCAATGATGTGAGTGCAAGAAATCTGCAGTTTAAGCATCAGCAGTGGTATCGCGGGAAAAGCTTAGACGGGTATACTCCGATGGGACCCTGTATTGTTACGGCAGATGAGATCCGGAATGCACACGATCTGGCGATCAGCTGCTATGTGAATGATGAGAAGAGGCAGGAGAGTAATACAGGATATATGATCACCACCGTGGAAGAGGCTATCGCGGAACTGTCTCAGGGTATGACATTAAAGAGTGGAACCATCATCGCCACCGGTACACCGGGAGGCGTGGGAATGGGAATGAAACCGCCGGTATTCCTAAAGAAGAAAGATGTCGTAAAGTGTGAGATCGAAGGGATCGGAAGCCTTGTGAATACTGTGGGATGAGCTGCGAACGGAGGCTTTACTTCATGGCAGCTGCAGTGATAGAATAAACGGGATCACAGGAGGAATGTATGAAGTCGGGCCAAAAAAAAGACAGCAGTAAACAGGCGATCGGAGCCTTTCTGATCATTCTGGCAGGATGCTTCTGGGGGAGCATGGGCATTTTTGTAAGGAAGCTCGGCGAGGAAGGTTTTGATGCAGTTCAGATCGTTTCGATACGTGTCACCCTTGCGGCATTGATATTCTGCCTGGTCCTGTTTTTTAAAGACCGGAAAGGATTTCGGATATCAAAGAAAGATATCCCGCTTTTTCTTGGACTGGGTTTTGGGAGTATTCTTTTTTTTACGGTATGCTATTTTACTGCGATCAAACTGATGTCGCTGTCTGCTGCGGCAATATTGCTTTACACTTCCCCGATATGGATCATGCTGATGTCGGTACTGTTCTTTCATGAAAAGCTGACGGCACGAAAAATGCTGGCGCTTGTACTTGCTTTTGGAGGCTGTGTTCTGGTATCCGGGATATCGGGAGGCGGAGTGACACTGACAGGCCTGCTCATAGGTCTCGGATCGGGGATAGGCTACGGACTGTACAGCATTCTGGGGACGGTAGCACTGCGACGTTATTCGCCTTATACGGTTACCGCCTATTCTTTTTTGTTTGCGGCAGCCGGATCGTTTTTTATCTGCAGACCCGGGGAAATGGCCGGGATATTTGCTTCGTCTGAAGCGGCGGGTAAGCTGGTTTTATTCTGCGTCCTGACGGCCGTGGTCACTGCCGTGATCCCGTTTTTGGCCTATACATTGGGACTGGAAACAGTGGAAGCCGGCAGGGCAGGCATACTTGCAACGATAGAGCCGATGGTTGCAACCATGTTCGGGGCTTTGTTTTTTGCAGAGCCGCTGACTGTTCTTTCATCCGCAGGGATACTTATGATCCTGGCTGCGGTGGTCCTTTTGAATCTGTCGCAAAGCAAAAAGGCAAAGGATTGAACCACGGGGACGGAAAGGAAGAAAAAGGAGCTTGACATTTAGCTCCTTTTTTTGTATAACATTGTTAGCTAATGATGTTAGCAAACGACGTTAGCGGATTCATGAGAAGAAAGGAGCATAAGAAGTGCCAAGAGATAAAACTGTCAGTCATATAAAGATAATGGCAGCAGCCAAAGCAGAGTTTCTGGAGATGGGTTTCGAAAAGGCATCGATGCGCAGTATCGGTGACCGCTGTCAGATGACTGCGGCAGCCATTTACCGGCATTGCAGGGATAAAGAGGATCTCTTTTATCAGCTTGTCTCACCTGCGGAAGAGAAGCTTATGGCCTGGGCACGGGCACATACACAGCGGTATGAGGAAACTGTTAAGAAGCAGAAAAAGATGGTCTGGCAGGATTCGTTTATCGATATGATGCGGGAGGTGATCTATCCGGATATGGAAGATTACCATCTGCTGATCGCAAAGTCAAAAGGCAGCAAATATGAGGACTTCCTTCACGATATGACGGAGATGGCACAGGATAAGTTCCTGGTATATCTGGATGAGCTGAGAGCTTCAGGCTTAAAGGCACCTGAGATAACGGATAAGCAGCTGCATCTTTTGCTTACGGCATATCTTACGGCTCTGTTTGAACCAGTGGTACACAATTATCCGCGTGAGGAGGCGAACGAAGCTTTGAAAACGCTGGAGAAATTCTTCCTGCCGGGTTGGAAAAAGCTGATGGGAGTCTGAAAGGATAATAAAAATCTATATCGAAAATACATACTCACCGTCCGGTTCCGCAAAGGGATCGGGCGGTGAGACTGTTTAGGGGGTAAGTAAACAAATAAGGGAAAGCGTTAACGAAATATGGCGGCCGGGATCTTAGAACGTTATAAAAAGATAGAGGAGAAAGGAAGGACTATGAACGAAGAAGTGACAAAGGAAGAGAAAAAGTGGTTTGGGACGCTGCTGTCTTATGCTAAAGGCAGCGGCGGACGACTGGGAGCATCGGTGGTCTTATCGATGCTCAGTCTGCTGGCGGGGCTGATCCCATATTATTGTGTTTACCGTATACTGGATAAGTATATAGCAGCAGATCTTGATAAGGCGTATGTATTGCATTTCAGTCTGATCGCGCTGGGTGCATATATGGTAAAAGTGATATGTTTCGGTTTATCTACAGGTATATCCCATTATGTGGCTTTTAATGTATTGGAGGGGCTGCGCCTGAAGGTGGCTGATGTGTTTCTGAAGGCGCCGCTCGGAGAAGTGTATGCTCATTCCATCGGCGAGATAAAGAGCGTGATAGTGGATAAGATCGAAGATATAGAGCCGCCGCTGGCGCATGTGGTTCCTGAGGGCGCCGGACACATAGTGCTGCCGGGTGTGTGTTTTGCGGCACTGGCTGTGGTGGATATACGTGTGGCGTTTGCGGCGCTTCTGGCGTTTCCTCTGGGCCTGGTTTTTATGATCCTGACATTTGTGATCAGCGGGAAGAATATGGCTAAGTATCAGGAAGCAAATGCGCATATGAGCAGCGTGATCGTAGAGTATGTGGAAGGTATTGAAGTGATCAAAGCCTTTGGCAGGGCAGGTGTGAGTTATGAGAAATTTGCCGGATCGATCCGTGATTACAGGGATTTTGTGATCGATTGGCTTGAATCCACCTGGGTCACGATGAAGCTGGCATTTGCGTTTATGCCGGCCACCTTATTGGGAGTGGTACCGGTAAGTATCCTGCTGGTAAACAAAGGCAGCATGACTGTGTCTGAAATGGCCCTGTCGGTAATGCTGGCTATGTCAATGGTCATCAGTATGGCGAAGATCGAGGTGTTCTCAAATGGACTGCGGCAGATGCAGTATACGGTATTGGAGATACAAAAGTTTTTAAATATCAGAAGTCTGCCTGAACCGGAAAAAGAGAGAAGGCCTGACAACTATAGCATTGAGCTTAAGGATGTACATTTTACCTACGATGAATCGCAGGGCGAGGTGCTTCACGGAATAGACCTGACTATGAAGGAGGGAAGCTTTACGGCGCTGGTGGGACCCAGTGGTGGCGGAAAATCAACAGTGGCCAAGCTGATCGCAAGGTTCTGGGATGTGAGCAGCGGAAGTATAAAGATCGGCGGTATCGACATCAAAGATATGAAGGTGACTGCGCTGGCGGATATCGTTAGTTTTGTGACTCAGGATAATTTCCTTTTCTCCAGATCGCTAATGGAAAACATCCGCCTGGGTAATCCGAAGGCTACGGATGAGGAAGTGATAGCGGCTGCAAAAGCGGCATGCTGTGATGAGTTTATAAGAAAACTCCCTGACGGATATGATACATCTGCAGGTGAAGCCGGGAAACGCCTGTCGGGAGGTGAGCGGCAGAGGATCGCGATCGCCAGGATGATGCTTAAGGATGCACCTGTCGTTATCCTGGATGAAGCAACGGCATTTACCGATCCGGAAAATGAAACGAAGCTTCAGGAATCAATAGCCAATCTGACAAAAGGGAAGACCCTGCTGGTCATAGCGCACCGTTTATCTACTATCAAGAGCGCGGACCGCATCGTCGTATTAAACGGCGGACGGATCGAGGCAGCAGGAAGCCAGGAAGAACTGATGAGTTCATCACCGCTTTATCAGAGAATGTGGCAGGCGCATATCGGCGCTAAAAACTGGGCAGCCGGAAACTGAAGGGAGGCAACAGAGATGTTTAAAACAATAAAAAGGATCATAGACTGGTGCGGAGAGTTTAAGGGCAGTCTGTTTGCGGGATTTGTATTTTCTTTCTTTTCATCATGGGCGATAGCGGCTCCGGTAGCATACGCCGGCTATGTGATAAGCCGTATCATCGGCGATCTTAAGAGCGGTAACGGAGCGGAGAAAGGACTGGCACTTAAGAGTTTTCTGCTCATAACGTTCATGGTGTTTGTACGTTTTTTGTTTGACTATCTGAAAGCACGTTTTCATGAAAAGATCGGTTATGAGCTGGTAGCGAGAGACCGTTTAAAGATAGGTGAGGCATTGAAGCGTGTGTCCCTGGGGTATTTTCAGACAAATGACACCGGGGCTATACTTAACGCTATCACAACAGGTCTGGCAACATTGGAAAATATGGGAATACGTATGGTAGACGGCTTTGTCGGCGGGTATCTGAATTTCCTTTGCATTCTCCTGTTTCTTACAGTCGCGGTTCCGGAATGCGCGCTGATCGCCATAGCAGGCGTGGCACTTTCCTTTGTATTCCTATGCATGATATCAAAGCATAGCGCGGCAAATACGAAGGTACTGAACGCGGAAAATGAAAAACTCACGAGAGCAGCTCTTGAATACACCAGAGGACTGCCGGTAGTTAAATCCTTTGGTATGGAAGGCGCTTCGGTAAGAGATTTTAAACAGGCCTGCGCAAGCGCAAAGAAGATCGCACTGAAGATCGAATGGGGATTTATCCCGTATAACTGTCTGCATATCTTTGCACTGAAGGCTGCGAGCGTATGGATGATCATCGCTGTTATGTATGCAGCGCTTAACGGAAGATTGCAATTGTTTATGGTGCTGGTGGTTACCTTTTTGTCGATGTCTATCTTTAATTCGGTGGAACCCATAGCGGACAGCGCGCATGTATTATCGGTGATCAATAATGCCTTTGATAAGATGGAGATGTTTTCCGATAGCAATCTTCTGGATGCTGATGGGGAGGATATCAGACCGCAGAACTATGATATTGCGTTCAGAAATGTGGAGTTTTCTTATTCGGATGCTGTATCGACGGAAAACAGAAGGGTATTGAAGGATGTTACTTTTGATATCCCGCAGGGATCAACCACAGCGATAGTCGGACCTTCGGGCAGCGGAAAGACAACGATCTGTAACCTGATCGCAAGATTTTATGATGTATCGAAAGGGCAGATCACTCTTGGCGGAGTGGATGTGAGGAAATACAGCTTAGACAGCCTGCTTTCGAATATCTCCATGGTGTTCCAGAATGTATATCTGTTTAATGATACTATCCGCGCAAATATCTGCTTTGGCAGGGAGAATGTTTCCGAAGAAGAGATGATCGACGCGGCAAAGAAAGCGCGCTGTCACGATTTTATAATGGAACTGCCCGATGGTTACGATACAGTGATCGGTGAAGGCGGCGGAACACTCTCGGGCGGCCAGAAACAAAGGATATCCATTGCAAGAGCGATCCTTAAGGATTCACCCATCATAATACTGGATGAATCAACGGCGAGCATCGATCCTGAAAATGAGCATCTGATCCAGGGCGCGATATCGGAGCTTTCCAGAGGAAAAACAGTTATAATCATAGCGCACCGCCTGGCCACAATAGAAGCGGCCGATCAGATACTGGTGATCGATAACGGAACAGTGGCTGAAAGAGGAAAACATGAAGAACTGGTGCGGCTTGGCGGTAAATATGCCGATTTTGTAAAGATCAGACAGGCAGCAGAAAACTGGCAGATCGCAGGATAAGAAAGACGCAAGAAAAACATTTGACAATATGTTCATATGATGATATGATTTATCCGACAAATGATCCGGTGCAGCGATCTGCAGAGGGATCGGCATAACGGAAATACCCCATGGGGGAGTAGCAAGCGCTTTGCGCAGCAAGTCAACAATCCCGGCCTAACAGTCTGGCTTGCTTCAAATTGCGAGACTCATGTGTAGCAAAAACTATGCATGGAGTCTGTATATAAGTTTGTTTGGATCCGGATATGGTTTTTGCCATATCCGGTTTTTTCGATTGCATGATTTAAAGGAGGGATTATGAATAAGGAATTTTTGGAGATCAGGGATCTGAAGAAAAGCTACGGAATGGGAGAAGCAAAACAGGATGTGCTGCGAGGCATGAGTTTTACGGTTAAGGAAGGTGAGTTTTGTGTTCTTTTGGGTCCTTCCGGTTCGGGAAAGTCAACACTTCTGAATATCATAGGCGGTATTGATACACCGGATTCCGGATACATAAGCATTAAAGGGGATAAGCTGGAAGACATGAGCGAGAAGCAGCTTACGGCATACAGACGAAGACACTTAGGGTACGTGTTCCAGATGTATAATCTTATCCCTAATCTGAATGTAAAGGAGAATATAGAAGTGGGCGCTTATCTTTCGGATAAGCCGCTTGATGTTGAAGAGGTGATCACCACGCTTGGGCTTCAGGATCATAAGTATAAATATCCCAGCCAGCTATCAGGCGGTCAGCAGCAGAGAGTATCGATAGGACGTGCTGTTGTTAAAAATCCGGATATACTCATGTGTGATGAGCCGACAGGCGCTCTGGATTACAAGACTTCTAAGGAGATACTGGCGCTGATCGAAGACTGTAACAAGAAATTCGGCAGCACCATCATAATGGTGACACATAATGAGGCTATCAAATATATGGCAGATCATGTGATAAAACTCAGGGACGGCGTGGTACGTCATAATGATCTGAATGATAAGAAGCTTACGGCTGAAGAACTGGAATGGTAGGTGATATGATGAGAAATCCGCTTGTAAAAAGAGTGCCCAGGGAGCTTATCAAAGACTGGCATAAATATATAGTGATAATCCTCTTTATGGTATTGATGATAGGTGTTATATCCGGAATGTATGTAGGACACGACAGCATGCTCGCACAGATCAATGCGGGCGAAAAAGATCTTGTTCTGGAGGACGGCTGTTTTGAGACAGCACATAAGGCTTCGGAGGATATGATCACTGATATCGAAGCAGGCTCAAAGGCTGATGTACGTGAATACTTTATTGACAAAGGGATCAGGGAAGCAGATGAAGAGGTGGCAGAAGCCGTAGAAGAGAAAGTTGCTGAGCAGGTAAATGCGGCGATAGAAGAAGCGGTGCGTTCACAATGTGAAGCATATGGCATAAGCGATGAGACAGTGATCCGTGAACAGATTGATCAGGCAATAGAGGCCGGATATGAAGATGCGCTGGCAGAGGCAAAGGAATCGGACGAATATAAAAAAGCGGTTGATGAAGCCTATGAAACAGCACATGAAGAAGTGATCAAAGCTGTAGATGAAAAATGGGATGAGATATCCAAACGCTACGATCTGGACTCTGAAGATTTTACTCCTGTTGCGGTTAAACTCTACGAACACTTTTACAGAAATGAAGCAGAGGATTATGATAATGACGGAAAGCAGGATGCGACAGTAAGGATATATAAAAGTGATTCGCAGATCGACAAGGCTGTCTTTTTTGAAGGCGGCGCGCCGACGGCGGATAACGAGATCGCCATAGACAGGATGCATGCGCAGAATGTCGGGGTCAGCTTAGGAGATGAGATCAGCGTCGGAAACAGGAGCTTTAAGGTAGTGGGGCTTCTGTCATATGTGAATTATCTGACCCTTCATGAAAAAAATACGGATCTTATGTTTGACGCCTTCGGTTTTGATGTGGCGATGCTTACACCTTCGGCGTTTGATAAGCTTTATTCACGTATCCATTACAATTACGCATATAAATATATTACGGCGCCGGAAGATAAGATAGCGCAGGCGGACCACGCCGATTCATTTTTAAAAGCGCTCATCACACAGACGCTGGTAGAGGATAATGAGCTTAAGGATTATCTTCCGGGATATCTCAGTCAGGCGAGAAACTTTGCTATATCGGATATTGAGGGCGATTCCACTGCGACAAGTATACTCTGTTATATCCTGATAGGCGTCATTGCATTTATATTTGCCATTACCATCAGCAACACAATAGAGAAAGAAGCATCGGTGATCGGCACGCTGCGTGCGTCAGGATACACCAAAGCAGAGCTGATAAGGCATTTCATGTCCATGCCGCTGATCGTTACCATACTTGGCGCTGTTATAGGAAACATTTTCGGTTACACTCTGTTCAAGAGTGTGGCACTCGATCTGTACTACCAGAGCTACAGCCTGCCGCCCTGCAGTATTGTCTGGAGTAAAACTGCTCTTATAAAGACGACAGTGATACCTTTTATACTTATGCTGGTTGTTAATCTGTTTGTTATCGTAAGCAGGATGCAGATAAGTCCGCTGCGGTTTCTGCGCCATGACCTTGCAAAGAATAAAAGGACAAAGGCAAGGCGTCTGCCGGCGTGGTCTTTTCTTGGCCGTTTCCGTTTAAGGATACTCTTTCAGAATATGCCCAATTATCTGGTGCTGATCTTTGGTGTCGTATTTATCGAACTTATGCTGTGCTTTGCATTCGGGCTTCCTGATTCGCTGGTACATTACGGCAGCAGGGCGGCAGATATGGTATTTGCCGACTATCAGTATATGCTGATGGGAAGTACCGATGAAGACGGAGAAACGATCGAAACTGCTGAGGAAAGCGCGGAGCGCTTCAGCGCAAAAAGTCTTATGTATGCAAAGGCTAAATCTTCAATACGTTCCGGAATGGGCAGCGGCGGGGATGAGAGCGTTACCGTATACGGAATAGAAGACAACAGCGCATATGTCAGCCTGGGAAGTGATGTTAACGAAAGTGCCGTATATGCTTCGAGCGCATTTATAAAGAAATTTGACCTGTCTGTGGGCGACGTGATAGATCTGCATGAGGAATATGAAAATAAAAGCTATGAGTTTAAGATCACCGGGCAGATCGATTATGACGGCGGTATCGCGGTATTTATGAAGAATGCGGATTTTAATACCGTCTTTGAAAAAGCTGCGGATGATTTTACGGGATACTTTTCACATGAAGAGATCAGGGATATAGATGAGAGTAATATAGCGACGGTGATCACTGCGGAGGATATAGCCGAAGTGACCAATCAGCTGATACATTCCCTTGGCGGGGTGATCAATGTATTTAAATACGTACTGATCGTTTTAACGGCGGCGCTCATATATCTGCTCGCAAAGATCATCATCGAGAGGAACGAGCATTCCATATCCATGGTCAAGATACTGGGCTTTGAGAATAAAGAGATCGCGTCATTGTACATACTGCCGACGGCAGTAGTAATTGTGATCTTCGCGATACTTAGCTTCTTTGCGGGATACGGTCTGATGCTTCTTGTCTTTAAAGCCTTTGTGCTCCAGATGGACGGATACTTTGCATTTTATATGAGCAGGCAGTCAATGGTGCTGTCGGTTGTGTATCTGCTGATAGGCTATGCCTTTGTTTCACTGATAGACCTCTTCAGGATACGCAGGATACCTCTGGGTGTTGCGCTTAAGAATGTGGAATAAACATCAGCTTATGCAGGATATTAGGAGATTATTACACTGCAAGATATATCAGGTAAAAACAAGGAGATCAAACTGTCCTGCTCCTGCTTGACGCCATCTGTCAGCCATGATAGAATTCCTGTTGTGTGCCTCATGGGGGAGTAGCAAGCGTAATGCGTAACAAGTCAACATACCGGCGTATTCGTCCTGGCTTGTTTTAAATTGCGAGACTCATGTATAGTCATATGGGAAAACTATGCATGAAGTGTATATTGTTGATAAATACCCAAGTATAGTTTTTCTGTACCTGGGTTTTATTTCGGTTTCGGGAGTATAAGGGAAATGGGCTTATTTGAACTGATACTTTTATCAGTGGGTCTGGCTATGGATGCCTTTGCGGTTTCCATATGTAAAGGCCTGGCAGCAGGAAAGATAACAAAAAAAGAATATCTTATATGCGGCGTGTGGTTTGGAAGCTTTCAGGGGCTGATGCCGCTTATCGGCTATCTGGCAGGCTCTAACTTTGAAAAACTTATCAGTATGATAGCGCCGTGGCTCGCTTTTGCTATCCTTTCCATTATAGGTGGGAATATGATCAGGGAAGCGCTTGGCAGCGATGAAGAAGCGGCGCCGGGCTTTGATCTGAAGACGATGTTCATGATGGCGGTGGCCACCAGCATAGATGCCCTGGCAGTGGGTATAACCTTTGTGGCGGTTCCTGTAGAAGCGCTTAAGGCAGGGCGTCTTACAAATGTGGTATTTGCCGTTATTGTGATAGGAGTCATCACCTTTATCATCTCTATGATTGGTGTGAAGATAGGAAGCGTTTTTGGTGACCGTTATAAATCCGGATCCGAGATCATGGGCGGAACTATACTTATATTCATAGGTTTCCGTTCTCTTATAACCTATCTTGACAAGTCACAGACCTTATCTGACGGTGATACGATCTTCGGCATGCTCATCCCTCTTATCGGAACGCTGCTTGGTTCGGCAGTGATATATGCAAAAAAGAACCGTATGGCCGATGATCTGCGTGCGATACTGGTGGGGGGCAGCTCGGGTATAATGCTGTCGATCGCTGTCTGGGGGATGATAGAGCCGTCAATAGACGGACTTAACAAGGAGAATATAAACGGTATCATTCCGGTGACGATATGTTTCTTTCTGGGAGTGGTGATACAGCTTATCCTTGATAAAGCCGTGCCGCACACACATGTTTATTCGGAGATAACGGAAGGACCCAAAAGCGGACTTGATCCTGCGATAAAGGTAATGCTGACGGAAGTGATACACCATATACCGGAGGGTATAGCGCTGGGCGCGATATATGCTGCGCATTTTATGCGGACGGAATGGGTATCCCAGGAGGTGGCACTTGTCCTGGCGTTTGCGATAGCTCTTCAGAATATCCCGGAAGCTGTCTGTGTATCCCTTCCTATCAGGGAAACGGGCAGCGGCAGCGGAAAAGCCTTCTTTATGGGGGTGGTATCGGGGGTGCCGACACCGCTGCTGGGTGTGATAATGGTGGTGATCCTCGTTTTGTACCCTTCACTTCTTCCGTTTATCATGGCAGTGGCCGGCGGCGCACTGCTCTATACCACGATAGAGGAGATCCCGCAGATCGCAGCAGGGAGAGATAATGATAAAGGAGCTCTGGCCTTTGTGGCAGGCTTCGCAATTGTAATGCTGATGATATTTTTAAGGCTTGGCTGAACGCTTTAATATTGACAAATACCCCCATAGGGTATATAGTGGTCACAGGATCATTATACCCCGTGGGGGTATTTTTGTGCGGGAGGTATCATATGGCAGAAAAAAAAGCAGGTGCTGATACAGCAAAGAAGGGCACATGCCCGCACTGTTCGGGAAAGCATAAGAGCAGGGATGAGAAAGAATACAGGGATCTTATGAACCGCCTTAAGCGGATCGAGGGCCAGGTACGCGGCGTAGAGGGCATGGTGGAAAATGATGCATATTGTACGGATATACTGATACAGGTATCGGCTATCACTTCGGCTTTAAACAGTTTTAACAAAGTGCTGCTGGCCAATCATATGAGGACATGCGTGGCAGATAATATACGCGAGGGAAACGATGAGATCATCGATGAACTGGTGCTTACATTACGGAAACTGATGAAGTAGAGACAGTCATTTTGATTTTTTATCATCAAAAAAACATGGAGTACAGGGCTTGAATATGGACAGATATAATGTGACAGGGATGAGCTGCGCAGCCTGCCAGGCAAGGGTAGAGAAGGCTGTTAATGCAGTAGATGGAGTAAAGAATTGTGCGGTGAGTCTGCTTACAAATTCTATGGGCGTGGAAGGCAGTGCCAAACCGGAACAGATCATCAGGGCTGTAGAGGAAGCCGGATACGGGGCAAGTCTTCAAAATGCAAAAACACATGAAGCTGATGCAGGCGAAGATATTCTGAAGGATACGGAAACCCCGGTGCTTAAAAGACGCCTGATCGCTTCCGTGATATTGCTGATCCCGCTGATGTATGTTTCCATGGGGCATATGCTATGGGACTGGCCGCTGCCCGCATTTATGAACGGAGATCATGTGGCAATGGGCTTGTATCAGCTGCTGCTTGCAGGCCTCATCATGGTGATAAACCAGAAGTTTTTTATCAGCGGATTTAAAGGGTTGATGCATGGAGCGCCAAATATGGATACCCTGGTAGCGCTTGGGGCAACGGCGTCTTTTGCATACAGTGTATATGCGCTTTTTTCGATGAGCTCTGCCGTGGTCGCGGATGATGCGCAGCGTGTAATGTACTATATGGATCAGTTCTACTTTGAGTCTGCGGCGACCATACTTACGTTGATCACAGTAGGGAAGACTCTGGAGGCCAGGTCAAAGGGAAAAACCACCGATGCGCTTAAGTCTCTGATCAGGATGGCACCCAAAACGGCAACGCTCCAAAAAGACGGCAAAGAACTTACGGTATCGATAGAAGAAGTGAAGGTGGGGGATCGTTTTGCTGTGCGCCCCGGAGAAAGCATGCCTGTGGACGGTATCGTGGTTGAAGGTGAGAGCGCAGTGAACGAAGCTGCACTGAGTGGAGAAAGCATGCCGGTAGAGAAAAAGGTTGGAGATAAAGTATCGGCAGCTACTATCAACACTTCCGGTTATCTGGTATGTGAGGCGACACGGGTAGGTGAAGATACCACACTGGCAGGGATAATCCGGATGGTGAGCGATGCAGCGGCGACCAAAGCGCCTATCGCCAAGATAGCAGACAGGGTGTCCGGCGTATTCGTTCCCGTGGTGATAGGGATAGCGGTGATCACTTTTGCGGTCTGGCTTTTGACGGGACAGACAGCCGGCTACGCTGTAGCCAGAGCGGTATCGGTGCTGGTGATCAGCTGTCCGTGCGCGCTGGGGCTGGCTACACCGGTTGCGATCATGGTAGGAAACGGTGTCGGAGCAAGGAGCGGTATCCTGTATAAAACTGCTGCGGTGCAGGAACTTGCGGGCAGGGCGCAGATAGTGGCGCTGGATAAGACCGGTACGATCACGACAGGCAATATGTCTGTGACCGATGTTCTGCCTGTGGAGGAAGGCGGCAGGGAACATTTACTGGAAGCGGCATACGCATTGGAAGCCAAAAGCGAGCATCCCGTTGCAAAAGCCATTGTTTCATATGCTGAAGAGAATGGTGTGAGCTTATCGGATGTAACGGGATTTGAAGCTGTATCAGGGAACGGCCTGAAAGCAGATATAGGTGGCGCTGCATATCTGGGAGGCAGTGTTAAGTATATTTTGCAGTCGGTGAACACTATACCTGATGGACTCAAAGAGATAATAGAAGAGTGGAGTGGACAGGGAAAGACACCCATTGCTTTTGCACGGGATAACAAACTGATCGGCATGATCGCGGTGGCAGATACGATAAAAGAAGATTCTGCGGAGGCGATCGGTGAACTTAAAAAGCTTGGGCTTCATGTGGTGATGCTGACCGGAGATAATGAAAAAACAGCTGCGGCGATAGCACAGGAAGCCGGAGTGGACGAAGTGGTAGCCGGGGTATTGCCTGATGGCAAGGAAGCGGTGGTCAGGGAACTGATGAAACACGGGAAGGTAGCGATGGTGGGTGACGGCATCAATGATGCGCCCGCGCTTACCCGCGCGGATATAGGTATTGCCATCGGAGCGGGGACCGATATAGCCCTCGATGCGGCGGATATCGTTCTGATGAAGGGAAGCATCAGGGATGTGGCGGCGGCTATACGTATATCCAGAGCTACGATCAGAAATATACATGAAAATCTGTTCTGGGCGTTCTTCTATAATGCGATAGGCATACCGCTGGCAGCAGGCTGCTATGTGGCGGCATTCGGCTGGAGCCTTAATCCCATGTTTGGCGCAGCGGCTATGGGTTTATCCAGCTTCTGCGTTGTGTCAAATGCGCTGAGGCTTAATCTTGTAAGACCCTATGACGGAAGAAGGGATAAGAAGATAAAACAGGCGGTTACGGAAAACATAGCTTTTGGCGCTATAAACAGATCATCTGTAAAGGAGGATAATAAAATGCAGATCAAAGTAAAAGGTATGATGTGTTCACACTGTGAGGCTCACGTGAAGAAAGCGCTTGAGGCGATCGACGGCATCGACAGCGCTGTAGCGTCTCATGAGAAGAATCTGGTGACGATCACGAATTCAAAGGCGGTTGATGAGGCGCTGATAAGAGATGCCATCACCGATGCCGGATATGAATATGAGGGGATCGCAGAATAGGACGAGCGAAAGATTCTTGTGTTTGATTTTGATAATCACGAGAAGGATTCATATAAAAATGATGATGCGAATACTGATGATCTGGGGAAAAGAGAAGTTGATTCGCTTCGGCATATATGTAAAATGGCCGGAATAGATGCCTTGACCGAAAGAAGAGGAACATACGCAGCGGTACATCCGTCAGAAATCCAATAAAATCAATAAGTGTCGGGCAATACAGCAGCCTACCGTGACCTGTCGATATCGTGTCGGCGGGGCTTTTTTTGTCTTGACATTTAGCGGTTAAACGATTACAATGGATAATGTAGTATTATACGTAAAATAACGAGGGCAATCATGCTGGAAGGATATGCAACAGTACAGGAAATGGCAGAAAAGTGGGGACTTAATGAGAGAACCGTACAGACAATGTGTGCGACGGGCAAGATAGAGGGACTCGCTAAATTCGGCAGGTCATGGGCAATCCCAAAGGATACGGAGAAACCTACGGATAATAGAGTAAAGTCCGGAGCTTATAAAGATTGGCGCAAGAAATACGCAAAAAATAGCGAAGGGTGAAGAAAGGTGCCTATCTCTAATGCCTGTTAGTTTAATGGCATCGAAGGGGCATTTGCATAGAGGATAGATACATGGATATTGTTGAACAGAAAAAGGCAGCTGAACAGTTTGTTAATGACTGGACTGGCAGAGGGGATGAAAAACAGGATACTCAGAACTACTGGAACCAGCTTCTTAGAACGGTGTATGGTGTCAGCGTCCCGGAACAGTACATTGCTTATGAAAAGCCGGTTGCAAAGGGATTTATTGACGGATATATTGCAGATACCCGTGTTCTGATAGAACAGAAGGGAATGGCTTTTGACCTTGATGTTAAAGAACCACGCCAGGGTAGAATGGTGACACCCTATGAACAGGCAAGAGATTATGTATCGCAGCTTTCTTTATCCGAAAAGCCGAGGTATATAATTACCTGCAATTTTCAAAAGATAAGGATATATGACTGCAATATACAGCCTTCTTACAATCGGAAGACCGATACTTGGTATGCTCCTTTTGAGGAAATAGAGCTTAAGGATCTTGTTACAGAATATAAGAGACTGAGTTTTCTCGTCAATGTCGAAGATCAGAACATAAAGAAGGAGATGGAGATTTCCATCCAAGCAGGTGATCTGGTAGGCATCATCTATGATGAACTTCTGAAACAGTACAAAGACCCGGATGATCCTGATACTCAGAAGTCTCTCAATCAGCTTTGCGTCCGGTTCGTATTCTGCTTTTATGCTGAGGATGCTGACATATTTGGAAAGCCGGCAATGTTCCATGATTACCTTCAGGCACACAGATCTGAGGCAAGACAGGCTCTTATAAGACTGTTCAAAATCCTCGATACCAAACCGGAGGACAGAGATCCCTATGACGATGAAGACTTGTTGGCTTTTCCGTATGTGAATGGCGGGCTTTTTGAAAATGAAGATATCATTATTCCACGACTTACACCGGAAATTGTGGATCTCATTTTGGAAAAAGCATCGGAAAATTTTGACTGGTCAAAGATCAGTCCGACAATATTCGGAGCGGTATTTGAGTCAACACTGAATCCGGAAACAAGACGCAGTGGCGGTATGCATTACACCTCTATTGAGAACATTCATAAGGTGATAGACCCTTTGTTTTTAGATGAACTGAAGCTGGAGCTTGATGAAATCCTTAAGGAGTCTGTTGTAAAGACAAAGCAGAGAAAGTTAAAAGAATATCAGGATAAACTGGCTACTATAGTATGTCTTGATCCGGCTGCGGGAAGCGGAAATTTTCTTACTGAATCTTATCTGTCGCTTAGACGATTGGAGAATCGGGTATTGCAGGAATTGCAGGGTGGGCAGATGACATTTGCTGACACCTCGGCATCCAGTGTTATCAAAGTTTCCATCGGACAATTCTATGGTATAGAGATCAATGATTTTGCAGTAACGGTAGCCCGTACTGCGCTTTGGATAGCAGAAAACCAGATGTTGCAGGAGACGGAAAATATACTGTTTTT
>JAIKYA010000188.1 GCA_024683645.1 Lachnospiraceae bacterium | reverse complement strand
GGCTGTACCCATTTATGGGATTTTTAAGAATTTCGTTTTTTTCCATAAATATCCGCAGCTCATCCGTATATCTGATAAAATAGCATTTATAAAGAAGGTATCATTATGAGAAAAAAGACACTATCCATGATATCAATAACTACTGTCAGCTTCATTTGTGCATTTGCTATATGCGGATGCGGCTCCGGTACCGGCGGAGACTTTATCGACAGCGCGGTCGAAAAGGTCGAAAAGACCGTAATCCCTGAAACAGAGAGATTCCGTGAGGATATCGCAGGCTCTGTTGGCGACCATATCATATATTCCTACAACCTCTTTGAAGGAAGAAAACTTGAAAAAGGCGAAAAGGAGGAGATCATCGCTTATCTGGAAAAAGCTGATAAAAAGCTTACTGAAGACATATATGTTACCGGATCGATAAGGATGTCACACGACAACAGCCTTAAGTTCAGTGCCAGGCAGTGTGTAAACGGCGCGGTGACTACGGATGTATGGTATGCCACCGACCATAATGATCCCGACCCTAACATAGTTATAGCAGACGGTGTACCACTTGGCGATATAGATACATCAGCAGTAGTTGATGTCAAGGATCTGATCCCTGTCGTAGTTGAGGAAGCCAATGCCCATCAAACCGACCTGTATGATTATAATAAAAAAGGGCTTTATGGCAGTTATCTGTTAACCTACGATAACAGGAAAAATATGCTGGTGTATGATTTTACCGTAAATGAGACCAGTCATGTTTATTTTGATTCACTAAGCGGTGACGTCATAGACGTACAATTCTGGAACGGAGAGATATATGATTGAGCCATACAGATCCGCCTATTGCAGCATGTGTACCAGCGGGTGATAAGCGTGCATAGTTTTCCCGGGGTCCATGGTTTTTTGTCTATTTCCTGCAGTGCCAGAAATGCGCGGCCGTTTCTATGACTATCTCGCCATCTGCCACGATCTTTGACTCAAAATATTCTAACAGCTTTTCCCGCTTCAGGTTTAAAAACTTTTCCTGATCTTCATACATGTCTTTAAACTTATCAAATAATTCCGCCGCGTCAGTATAATGCCACTTGTTATACACATCGCATAACTCGGGCTTTTCAAAGTACTTCTTAAGCATTTGTCTGCATCCATCGGAATCCTTTTTACCCTCGGCGATCCTGTCCTCCACAAAATCGGCTTTTATGCCAAGAGCATTAAATGTATCCCGCGCAAAAACATGCCATCTGTCTGTACCGGGTCCGTTATAGGAAAACACGCCTTTATCGGAAAGCATCCCGGCTGCCCTCTCTATCATCGCTTCGGGATCCTTCAGTTCATATCCCAGGTAGTGGGCAACGATCAGGTCGTATCCTTTGTTTTCTGCGATCTTTTCCCACGCTGCCTCTGTTTCCAGATCAGCAAAAATAAGAGAAAGCTTTACTCCTTTCGGAAGGCTGGCTTTGTTTTCCTCAAGATATTTTTCAAAATCATCCGCCCAGCTTCCGTGCACATCAACAGCACATATCTTCGTTCCCTCGGGGATCCTCTCCCAATTGTTTCTCCATAGCTTAGCATAGCCACAGCCCAGATCGAGTACCTTTTCTTTTTTCTTTATCTTAAGCGAATCAAATATCTTTACATACCAGTCCGGCTCCTGCTGCGTATGTTTAAGTGCATCCCAGTGATGTTCATCGGCCTTCTGATCTATGCTGATGCTCTGCACTATCGAAGCCACATCATCCCAGTCAAGCTCACTGCCTTTACGCTCAAGCGCTCCTTTTATGGCAGTGATCACATTATCTATCTGATGACGTTTGTCCTCCATATTTTTAAGCTGCATGCGCAAAGCCTCAGAAACATCCGAAGCCTCTCCCGCATTCAGATTATCTCTTATCTCTTCCAGCGAAAAGCCTATCGCTTTTAATGCGACTATCTTTTCCAGCACCTGCAACGATGCCTTGTCATACAGCCTGTAGTTTCCTTCGGAATAATCAGCCGGCTTAAGAAGCCCCTTCTCATCGTAGAGGCGCACTGCCTTCTTCGAAACTCCCGCTTTCTTTGCGATCTCTCCGGATGTCATTTTTTTATCCATATTCATACCTCCAGACATAAACTGATTATACCATCATTTATACATCTTTTCTTGTGTCTTATACATTTTTGCATAAAGCCCGTCTTCAAGCTTTAACAGGCTCTGATGCGTTCCGCGCTCCACGATCTCTCCGTCCTTAAATACCAGCAGCTTATCACAGAACCTGCATGACGCCAGACGGTGCGAGATAAATATGGCAGTCTTATCTTTAACCATCGAATTAAACTGTTCATATATCTCTCTTTCAGCTATCGGATCGAGTGCCGCCGTGGGCTCATCGAGTATCAATACCGGCGCATCCTTGTACAGGGCTCTGGCCATCGCGAGCTTCTGCTGTTCGCCGCCTGAAGGCTCAAAGCCGCTCTGATCGTAATATCTGAATACCGGTGTCATCAGCCCCTGCGGCAGGGAATCAACTTTCTCTTTTAATCCCACTTCCTCAAGCAAAGGCATTAATACTTCATCCTCTATGCGCTCCGGTCTGTCGCAGATGATATTTTCCTTTATCGAAAAATTGAGCAGACAGAAATCCTGAAATACTGCAGAAATAGTCTTCATGTAACTGCTGTATTCATAATCCATTATGTTCACACCGTTTAACAGTATCTCTCCTTCGGTGCATTCATACAGCCTGCATATCAGTTTGATAAATGTCGATTTTCCTGCTCCGTTTAAACCTACAACCGACCAGCGTTCTCCGCCATTTATAGTTGCATTGATATTCTTAAGCGCATATTCCGTGCTCCCCGGATACTTAAAGTACACATTTTTAAACTCGATCTTAATACCGTCCGAAAAATCCGCCTTCTTATCACCTTTTTCTTCGTATACATTTCCCTCCACATATCTGATAAACTTATCCGAATAGCTGCAAAATTTCTTCAGTTCAAGTATCTGCTTTAGCACCAGATTGATAGCAGTCACGATCGTTGTCACTGCTGCCACCAGCATCGTAAAATCGCCTATCCCTATCTTTTTTTCCGCTACCATCATTGCAAGCAGCAGATATGTCAGCGACGCGGTAAGCGCCTGGTTTATCTTGGAACCTGTCAGATATTTCTGCGCTTTTTTTGCCTGTGTCCTGTTTATTTCCGACTGCTTATCATTAAACTCATCTACTCTTCCCAGCATCATATCTTTCGCATTAAACAGCCTGATATCCTTGCCGTATCTGATATCCGAAAGACCGTGGAGCAGGTAATGATACGCCCTGTCCGTTACAGCCAGCTGCTGTATCTGTTCTATTTTTATCGCATTCAACCTGCTTTCAAAGAACGCATTAAGTGATACATTAACTAAAACCAGCACCAGCGGGATAAAGCTGTACCGACACACAACAAATACGGAAAGCATAAGTACAACGATGTTTACGATCAGTATTGCCAGTGCGTTAAAGAGCCCTTTTGATCCGCCTGAGTATCCGGAGTCTATCCCAGTTCTGGCATCCGCCAGAGCATCAAGAGTTTCCTTATTTTCCGTAGTCTCGAATTTAAGCTCCATACTCTTTTTACCGACGGCCGCCTCCAGATGTCTGTCAAGCCCGGTATAATACTCCTTATCCAGTTCCTCATTGATACAGGCCGTTATAAGTTTTATCACAAAATCTGCCAGTATCATCACCGCTGCGATCTTTATGATGCTGATAATGAGCGCTTTTCCCATGATGGCATCGATCATCATCTTAGGTCCGAACATGTTGATAAAAGGCTGTATCATCATTGCCGCTATAAGCACTGC
>JAIKYA010000183.1 GCA_024683645.1 Lachnospiraceae bacterium | reverse complement strand
TACTACACACAGGCGGTGGTGGATTTTTTCGGAAGGCTGCATAGTCTGGAAAATATAACAAAAGATATTGAGGAAGGCAGGATCGATGTGCTGCTTGTGGATGGAGAAGTGGTCGGAACCGGAAGCCGCATAGATGATCATATCACGAGAGTATATGTGATGCCGGAATATGAAGGAAAGGGTTACGGTTCGATCATTATGGATCACCTGGAAGCGGAGATATTTAACGAGTATGATCAATGCGATCTGGATGCTTCGCTCCCGGCTACACTGTTTTATGAACATCGTGGTTTCAAAACCGTAGAACACAAAAAGCACGAGCTTGGCGACGGCGAAGTGATGATCTACGAGATCATGGAAAAGAAGCGACCGGCAAAGATCGAAAAGGCAGAACGGAAGGATCTTGCGGAGATCTTGCAATTACAGTATACGGCATATCAGAGTGAGGCGCAGTTGTTTGGTGGAAAGAAGATACCACCGTTGACACAAACTCTGAAAGAGGTAGAGGAAGAGTATGATAAAGGGATCATTCTGAAAATGTCAGAGGAAGACGGTACGATCATCGGATCGGTCAGGGCAAAGGAAGAAAATGGGATCGTATATGTCGGGAAGCTGATGGTGCATCCCGATCAGCAGAAGAAGGGATACGGAAAACGTCTTTTGCTGGGCATAGAGAAGTATTTTAAGGAAAAGCAGTTTGAACTGTTTACCAGTACCCGGAGTGTTGCCAATATCCGGCTTTATGAAAAGATGGGATACGAAGCTTTTGACACGAAAGCAGTAGATGATGAGCTGGAATTTGTGTATTTCCGGAAAACGGATCCGGACATGGGTGCGGATAAGAAGTGATAAGGAAGAAAAAAATTCATCTGTAACTATATGTAAAAGTGAGAGAAGTGAGCTGATCAAAGAGATAGATCAGGATGACCATGGGAGGATATATCATGCTTAGATTAAGGCAGTATAAACCGGAGGATGCCGCAACGATCGTTTCGTGGTGCAGGGACGAGGAGAGTTTTCGCAAATGGACATCGGACCGTTATGAATCCTTTCCGATCACGGCGGAAGACATGAATCGTAAGTATATCGATAATAATGGTGATTGCGAAGAGCCGGATAATTTCTATCCGCTGACAGCTTTTGATGATAACGGGATCGTGGGACATCTGATTCTTCGTTATATCGGAGCAGATAAGAAGGAGATGCGCATCGGTTTTGTAATAGTAGATGATTCAAGAAGAGGGAAAGGCTATGGCCGGGAGATGATCCGTCTGGCGCTGAAATACGCTTTTGATCTTTTTAAAGCAGAGAGGGTGACGCTTGGCGTGTTTGATAATAATCCGCAGGCGTATAGCTGTTATAAAGCTGCCGGATTTAAGGAGTTTTCGGAGCGTGAAGTATTTCTTCTTGGAGAAAACTGGCGCTGCATCGATATGGAGTGCAGGAGGCAGAGCTAAGAAAAAACCACGAGGTCCGTCCCCGTGGTTTTTCGGGTTGTGAAATGGCGATAGAAATAGTATAATTCGGCGCGACGAATATTATATGGAAGAAATGAAGAAAGCGGGTTTCGGAAAAAGTGGAAAATCTGATCTTTAGTTTAAATGCAACTGTGCCGATCTTTACTCTGATGGTTTTGGGCTACCTTTTCCGAAAGATCGGACTGATCGATGAGAAAGCATCCGCATGGATGAATAAATTCGTATTTAAGGCGGCGCTTCCGGTACTGGTATTTAAGGATCTTGCAGATCAGGATTTTGCCAGGACCTGGAATGGGAAATTTGTGCTGTTCTGTTTTGCAGTAACTTCGGTAAGTATCGCAGTCATTGCGTTGTTGTCAAAATGGATCGTTAAAGACAGGGCGAAACGGGGAGAGTTTATTCAGAGCTCTTATCGCAGCAGCGCAGCGCTTTTAGGGATCGCTTTTATTCATAATATCTATGGTGACGGTGCATCAGGGATGGGGCCGTTGATGATACTCGGCAGTGTCCCGCTGTATAATATTTTTGCTGTGATCGTTCTGATGCTGACAGCAGATGATGAGAAAAGCAGTCAGGATATCGGAAAGCGGATACGGTCTACGATCCGTGGGATCTTTACAAATCCGATCATTCTGGGGATAGCTGTCGGAATGCTGTGGTCCGTTCTACGTATTCCGCAGCCGAAAGTTTTTCGGACTATCGTTTCTGATATCGCAGCCCTCGCAACGCCGCTGGGCCTGATGTCCATGGGTGCTGCTTTTGATTTTAGAAAGGCCTTAAACGAACTGAAACCGGCGCTGATAGCATCATTCATAAAGCTGTTTGTGCTGGCTGCGGTTTTTCTTCCCCTGGCAGTAATGCTGGGATTTGCCGGAGAACAGATCGTTGCGATACTTGTGATGCTTGGCTCGGCGACAACCGTGAGCTGCTATATCATGGCAAAGAGTATGGGACATGAAGGGACGCTGAGCAGCAGTGTGATCATGCTGACCACCTTCGGCTGCTCTTTCTCATTGACATTCTGGCTCTATATTCTGAGAACCCTGCATGTGATATGATAACGCTATGCCCGGGCGTGATGCCCGGGGTTTTTATAAAGAATAAAGGAGAAGTGAGACGGTAATACCGGTCGAATAACAGGAGGGATAAGCTATGAAGTTTCAGGAAAGAAAGATCACGCTTAAGGATGGGAGAAACTGTATCCTGCGTCCGACAACGCCGGAATATGCGGAACAGATGATAGAGTATATGAAAAAAACTCCGGAAGAAAGCGATTATCTGTTGAGATATCCCGACGAGGTGAATTTTACTGTGGAATCAGAAAAGGATATACTTGGAAGACTTTATGAGGATCCGTATTCTATAATGATGATGCTGGTCGTAGACGGGAAGGTTGCCGGAAATGGAAGCATTAACGGGATCGGAAACAAAAGAAAGATATGTCACCGCTGTAGTCTTGCGATACTGATGTATAAAGAGCTGTCTTAAACCTGCAGTGATCATTGCAGAGAGGAACAGTGCTCAGCCGCCGGAGGAACGATCCGTTTGCGTATATAACAGGAGATGAAGATGGTAAATCTAAGACCGGTCACAAAAGAAAATCTTGATGAAATACTTGAATTGCAGGTAAACGAAGACCAGCAGAGTTTTGTATCACCCAATGCGGAATCGCTGGCGCAGGCGTATGTTTATTCTGAAACAGCCTGGCCTTTTGGCGTATATGAAGATGATATGCTCGTGGGATTTATCATGATGGGATATTACGAGGCAAAGCATTATTATACTCTGTGGAAATTCATGATAGATCAAAGATATCAGCACAAAGGATACGGCAGGCAGGCGCTCAGACTTGGGCTTGAATTCATAAAAGAAAAGTTTGGCCCGGATGAGATCTATACAGGAGTAGCGCCGGGGAATCTGGTGGCAAAAGGATTGTATGAGTCTGTCGGATTTGCCGATACGGGATTCAGGGAATTCGGCATGGAAGAGATGTGTCTGAAGTATTAAAGAGCGGGTAAGAGGATGAGAGGATTTTCTCTGCTACGAAAAGATACTTGATTGAATACAAGGAGAAAAAATTATGAGGATCGTTAATCTTATCGAAAATACGGAAGGAAATCC
>JAIKYA010000179.1 GCA_024683645.1 Lachnospiraceae bacterium | reverse complement strand
CTTCCATAAGGAGCCCGACATAATGATGCCCTCTATGTTCCGGAAAAGTATAAACAAATCCCATCCACGGAGTAAGCTCTGTAGGCTGAATATCGTCCTTTTCGGCATATGTACAAAATGAGATCAGTTCATCACCGTCAGCAAGTAACAGAACTATTGAATTTTTACCTGCAATATCAAAAAATGTTTCCTTACTCAGCAATTCATGCAGAAATCCGGCAGCTCCCCAATCGCCTCTTTTGATTTCACTTAGCCAAGGATCTTGGTTCCGCCCTTTTTCACAAAAGCTTTGGCCAGTTTGGTAAATGCCCGCTCCAAAGGATTCATATTCTGTTTTGGGCTTTGGCGGTGATCTACCTTCTTTACAGGCTTCCGGGATCTGCCGGATGGCTCATCCCTTGGCCGGATGTTATTTTGCTTTGTTTTCATTTATAAACTCATCTCCTTATGTCTGTGTCTGTCATGATGCTTATTCAGGTGGTGATTCTTATTCAGTTCAGCAGCTTTCTCCTTATATTCCTGAATAACCTTTTTTATGGGCTTATGGTCCTTCTGCTTTTCCTGGGCCTTGCAGAAATCATTGAAAGCACGCTCCATTGTCTTCTGGTCCCTGCATTTGAAAAAGACAATGTACTTAGGCGGATCCTGGGTCTTATCCTTCTTTACGGCATAATCCACATGGTATTTGTGGGCATATCGCTCAAAGCCCCTGATATCGCTCTTATCGACCTCAATGTTCATCGCACCGGCATTCTGTTCCATAAGCTGTTTAAAGGACTGCTTGCCCTTTGCATACTTATGAGGTTTTGACTTCTGGCCGTCCAGGAAATCCCTCATAGCCCTTGCAAGTACGCTGGCTGTGAGTTTTCCGGTCCTCACGGTAAGCGAGACCACTTTCTGATTAACCTCTTCTTCCATCTTTCCTCCATTCCGTTTTGGTCACTTTAGGTCCGACGGACCTAAAGTTAGAAATAAAAAAACGGTGGAGATTTCTCTCCACCGCTGTAGGTGTATATGATGCGTATTATCTAATGGATCTTAACTTTCGTACTTATCCAGGTATGCCTGAACTGCAGGTAGTGTATCAGTTCCGTACATGTAGAACATGGGGAAGAGGTACTTGGGGCCGTACCAGTTGATAGAAGGATCAAGCTTAACTGCGGATCCGGGGATAGTTATCCTGTAATCAAGCCCGTCATATGTAAATTCACTTACCAGGGTTATCTCAGGATGGTTTTTCAGCATTTCGAGCACATGATATGAAAGAGTATCGTACCCTTTGATATACACTGTCTGAGGTCCGCCAAGAGCAATTGCAGTATTAATCTTATCCTCCACTTCCTGCATATAATTGACGGGAGGTTCGGGCTCGGAAGTCGCCTGCGAAGGAGCAGAACCCGGGCCGGGAAATGCAGGGGCAGTTATTGTCCCTGTACTTGCAGCAGGTATGGTGACAGATACAGGAACAGATGCATAATCCGTAGCATTTCCGACATTTACATCTTCGGCGACTATATACACATAGTAATCTGTTCCGCAGGTTTTATCCGTATATGCGGCAGGCAGGGTAAACGTTCCAGTTCCTGTCGTTCCAAAAGTACCGACTGTCAGCTTCAGATATGTATAGCCACTGGTCACAGCTGTTCCCAAAGTCCAGGGTCTGTCCGTTATCACAACCGAAACCTGTGTGGAATTACCGGCATTCGTTCCACTGATCGTATAGGGTACGGTAATGGCAGTACCGCTCCTTGTAACTGTTCCGGGGGTGATGTCCATATTATCGTCTTTTATCGTGAGCTTATACTCCGCCCCTGCGCTTCCGGCAGTTCCTGAGATTACAGATGAGAAGATTACAGATGACAGATTGATATTAAAAGCGGGGCTCACGCCGTGGTCGTGTCTGTACACATAGTCGATGCTGACAACGCCACCAGCAAGGACGAGGCCGGCGTCGTCACCAGTGTAATGATTCGGCGAGCGCAGCCACCACCACGACGCTGTACCGGTCTTCGCTCTGTTACTATCCGAATTATCTGTATTTGCATATCCATACGATGGCCTTGTTGCTTCCTTTGCATCTAACAGGAATATCTTTTCTCCTTCAAGCGGAGCATAATCAAGTGAACTCCATCCGTTACCGTCGTTTGTTACAGCAGAAGCTTTTGTACTTGAGGCAATGGCTGCTCTTTCCTGAAGAGTAAATGCTCCCTGCGGATCATCTTCATCTCCAAGAAAAACATCGCCGTTAAGCCATGATTTTATCTCGCTGTCTGCCCATACTTTACTGTCATCATCAAACCGACGTGTCAGAAGTGTACTGTCGCAGTCAAGCAACATGGTATTACCACCGAATTCCGTTGCAGCTTTATCAAGCACGCGATACTTAACAGCATTACCGCCATAAGCTCCGTAATACACATAGCTCCATCCGCCGGCTCCCGATGTAGGATTTGTAATAGCTCCCGTTCCGAGTCCGGTGATAGTTTTATCTCCTGCGGCATTTACCGGCATTACAGTCTGAGGCAGAATCCCAACGACAGTAGACACTGTAAGTATCATGCCGGTGATCAATGCAAGACCTTTCTTAAATCTTATTCTCATAAACCCTCCTTCATCAATCTGCACCGCCTAAATAAATACATATTTCACCGTGCTTTGTGCCTATAAAAACAAAAATGCAACCAAACAAGATAATCTCATCTGATTGCAGTTAAACCACCTTTGATCATACTTTAAGGCTTACAACTTTGCGTCCTACCCTCGCGGATAGTTTGCCCTTATTTGTATTCATTTTATTGATCCAGAAGAGTGAAGTCAATATACAAAAAGTATGCAAAACGCCAATTAAATACCACTCTAATAAAATTGATGATGCGCATTACATATAAGGCCAGAGGATCGGAGCTCTGGCCTTTTTTATATGTGTCATACGATGACACTTTACTTTATGATGTCTTTGTTCGATAATATGTTCAGAACAGTAAAACAGTGCTGATAAATGTCAGCAGAAAGTTAAGAGGAATTTTTAGATCAATGTACTACGTATCTATCAACAAGCAGTTTAATAGCAAAAACGAAAAGCGTTTTAAGAATAATAAACGTCTTGTTTGCTATGCAAATTGCAAGTTGGTGGAAAGTGGTCCGGGATTGAATCATTAGGATAATCCGGAATTAATATATCTGAGTTTTTAAACCACTTAACTTGCAAAGGTTAGGTGGTTTTTTAATGCAGATTTTTGAAAGGAGATTTGAAATGGATTATCCGGTTATAGACATTGAAGGAACCGGGACTCATATAAGAGACCTGATAAGAGAGAGCGGGCACTCTGTAGCAGAAGTATCAGAATATCTTGGAACAAGCACTTCTCTTGTCTACAGATATATCAGGGGAGAGGTGCTTCCGAGTATAGACAGGATCGTAGCGCTTTCAGTATATCTGGGTGTTCCTATTGAACAGATAATAGCTGTCGCATGAAATATGCGGCACATGGACTTGTAGCTCAAAAGGTAGAGCGGGAGACTGAAGATCTCCGCGTAGATGGTTCGATTCCATCCGGGTCCACTTATGCTTCCTTGGCAGAGCGGTTATGCATCGGCCTTTTAAGCCGAAAGATGTGGGTTCGACCCCCATGGGGAGCACTGGTACATGAATGTGCTTTATAAGCTGTTGTAACTAAATTGGCAGAGTAACCGCCTCTTAAGCGGAAGGTTCGGGGTTCGGTCTCCGCTCCGCTTCGGTCGGCGCAGGTCTATCGTCCACTGGACGATATGCGCCCCCGCAGCAGCATTATGGATATGTAGCTTAGGTGGTGGAGCAACCGGCTGTTAACCGGTAGGTTGAAGGTTCGAGCCCTTCCATATCCGTTTTCACCTGAATAGCTCAGTTGGTCAGAGCATCTGCTTCATACGCAGAGGATCATTGGTTCGAATCCAATTTCAGGTAGTTTTGGACCGCCGGTCTGCATTGGATATGTGCGGCACACTGCTCTCACTTTTTTAATAGTGAGCATCCGCTGTCCCCGCATCAAAAAGGGTTCCGCGAGCGGAACCCCTGCACTGCCTTTTCCTGTTTTTATTTTTCCTTCTTGACCGTAAGGTACCATTCGTACGGGATCACTTCATCGCCCTTGTCCCGGATCCGCT
>JAIKYA010000174.1 GCA_024683645.1 Lachnospiraceae bacterium | reverse complement strand
AAAGCTGCCCGAACAGATCTGAATCCCAAGGTAGCTGCTGAGGAGATGTTTAAGAATAATAAGAAGGTTCCACGTTTTTATATGTCCTGCGGTAAAAAAGATGATCTGATGAATGTTAATTTAGCATTCAGGGATTTTCTGCGGGAAAAGGGAGCTGATGTTACCTGGGATGAAGAAGATGCAGGACATGACTGGGATTTCTGGGACAGTCAGATCAAAAAAGTACTTGACTGGCTGCCGTTGTGATGCATCGGCTTATTGCGATGTGCCTGACAGAACTGAAAGGAAATCCTCTATGGGATAAGGATCAGGACTTCCCGGATAAGTTACAAAGCTGTCTGCTCCGTGCTTTCCAGCTATTTCAACAACCTCTTTTTTGCTTGCTGCCGTGCCGGTCTTATCGATCACATGATCCTGCTGCGGTGATCCCCAGGAGACAGAAGTAGAAGTGACATTGATATATTTATAGCCTTTATCTGTCTCATATACGTAGGTTTCTGAAGAGCTTTCTCCTGCACCGCCACGGATAACGGCAATATAATCATCCGGTACATCTCCGCCGGCCTGATTCATATATGCGACCTCCTGCATCATCACGCACATTTCGGAAAGCCTGCCGGTATTGTCCAGTTCAAATACCGCAGCATCTGTATGTATCCATATACGTCCGTCCAGCGCTATATTAAACTGCCTGCCATCCTCCATGCCAAATGCTATATCTTCCCCGCCGTCGGCTACATACATATCTGACTCCGGGTTATGATCGATGCTTTTTACAGTTACTTCCCTGAAGGCTTCGATAAAGCCGTTTATGACTTCCGGGTCAGTCGAGCTGGCGGTTACATATCCGGATTCACCGCCCAGTCCGTATCCGACGAATACAGGCGTTTCATCTCCTTCTATTATCTCCTTAAACAGATCGTCCGTGTATATCTTTTCAATATCATAGACAGCGCTCTCAATGTTTTCATCTGCTCCGTCATATTCCGTAAGGACATCATCATCAGGCGTATCCTGATCATCCTGATCATTATCCTGTGAAGTTCTTATTCTGCTCCGCCCGCGGCTTTCGTTTACACTATCGTTTTTTTCGGCGCAGGCGCCCATCATCAGCACTGTAAGTACACATAAAAAGATCACTGCTTTTTTCATTCTTAACACCCTTTCTTTTCACGCTATGCGGTTTCCTTAACTATGGCAAAAAATCGTTCTTATATGATATATACGATCATACAGCATTTTTTTATGGCACAGACGAAAAAAAATAATCTGACAAAACCGGATCTTTTGTAAAACATGGATTTCCGTTTTTTCGGATTTGGGGAAATAACACCCCGTATCTTTCCGAATTTGGCATGTAAATCTGCAGGCAAAGCCCGTATACTGATCTCATAAACAAAAAACTGATACAGTTACGGGAGGGTTGCATATGAGTATAAAAAAGATTTTTGCGAAAGTAAAGCCCAGAAGGAGAGTTTAGCCGGAGCATGTGCCTGTGGTACACTTGCCATGTATACGGCGTCATTGGATTTCGGAGGGACGAATATGAAAAATAATGAAAAAGTAAGCAAAACAGTTGAAAAGACGGTAAAGACCGGTATCAGCTTCGGCAGTGCGCTGGCCATGGTGGTAAGCTATGTGAACTGGCATTCGATCTTCTGGGCGATCATACACGGTCTGATGAGCTGGGTATATATAGTTTACTATATTATCAGATATTAAAGTCTGAAAACCCCGAGGACAGCTGATCTGTCTAAGGTCAAATGGGTTCGGGCGGCTTTGCCGCTTGAACCCATTTGACATTAATATCATAAATACATCTTGATACGGCATCAGAATGAAAATCCCTGAAGGAAGGACAGGTCAAAAGGATTAGCGGAAAGAACAGAATGATCCTCCCGTAAGACCGGAGATCGGAAGTGAAGCCGTATCCCTTGCCGGTTATGACTATATCCGATCCAATTGATTTCGTCGAGAATTATGATAAAATCGGGACAGTACAGATTCTCCAAAATTCAAAGTGAATGGGAAAGATATGAAAACCGGTACTAACGCATATTCTGTCTTGCATCATCACAAAAGTTTTAGTAAAATGAAAAACCGGTTGTAAGAAAACCACGGGGACGGACCTCGTGGTTTATAAATCAGGGATAAACGGGGAGCACATATGTGCAGCAGATATTACATAAAGCACGGAATGTATGATCACCTGCCGGCATTTTTGATCGCCGCGGACAGCAGGCGATACGCAGGAGATATACGTCCTTCGGAGAAGGCGATGATCATCCGCAGGAGCAGCAAAGGAATGGAGACGGGGGATTTTTACTGGGGATATCCGTCGAAGAATAACAGCGGTCTGGTGATAAATGCCAGAGCTGAAAGCCTTCATGAAAAACCGATGTTTTGTGAAGATGCGATGAACCGGCGCTGTGTGGTTCCGGCCAGCGGCTTCTATGAGTGGGATAAGGAGAAGCAGAAGGCGGTCATCAGTGCAGCAGCTGAAGAAGTGATGTATTTTGCAGGGATCTACAGTATCCGCTCGGGGATGGAAAGATTTGTGATCATCACGAGAGAAGCATCAAAAGAAATGAGCAGGTGTAAAAATAGAGAATGAACAGATGTCGTTTGCCCTGCTCTCCGGGGAAACGTCAGGAGGATAAGATAATAATGGAACTTTATAAAGGAAGACCTGAGAACACGGAAGGCCGTCTGCCACGCGAGATAAGGACATATGATTTTCTTGATAAACTGGGAATAGAGTATTACCGTACGGATCATGAACGTGCGGATAATATGGCTGCCTGCAATGAGATAGATGCAGTGCTCGGTGTAATTATCTGCAAAAATCTGTTTCTTTGCAACAGACAGAAAACAGTTTTTTACCTCTTAATGATGCCCGGTGATAAGAAGTTTAAAACAAAGGAGCTGTCATCGCAGATCAATTCTGCGCGGCTTTCATTTGCCGATCCGGAAGACATGTTGAAGTATCTGGACATAGAACCGGGTGCAGTCAGCATTATGGGCCTGATGAATGACAGTGAGAATAAGGTACAGCTTCTTATAGATGAAGATGTGCTGAAAGGGGAAGATCTCGGATGTCATCCCTGTGTCTGTACATCAAGTCTGAAAATGAAAACGGCAGATGTCCTGGGAAGATTTCTTCCGGAAACAGGTCATGATTACCGGGCAGTACGACTGACAGGAGAAGATTAAAAGCAGGCTGCATTGACAGCTGATACAGAGGAGCTGTCTACAGATCGAATTCTCCGGTAAATACTTCTCTTGCGGGACCTGTCATATATACATGACCGTCAGCTTCATTCCAGTGGATCTTCAGATCTCCGCCCCGGACATGAACTGTGAGTTCTCTGTCGGTTCTGCCGGTAAGTACGCCGGCGACGCATGTCGCGCAGCATCCGGTACCGCAGGCAAGAGTTTCACCGCTGCCTCTCTCCCACACACGCATTTTTACATTGCTGCGGTCAACTGTTTCTACAAATTCGGTATTTACTCTTGCAGGAAAATAAGAATGACTTTCAAAGGACGGACCTATACTTTCAAGCGGCATATCGTCAAGAGAGCCCACATATCCTTTCAGTGAATCCATGAAAATAACCGAATGCGGATTGCCCATGGAAACGCCGGTAAATTCAGCCTGAACGCTGCCTGCTGTGATCGGTACATTGACAGGCTTGATGTTTTCTTCAGCAAGTTTTAAAGGGATCTTTTCTGTTTCGAGGATCGGAATGCCCATATCCACCGTAACTTCCTTAGCACGTCCGCCTTCCGGCAGCACAGTGATATATTTAACTGCTCCCATACTTGCTATGGTAAAGTGTTCAGAAGAAACGTAGCCTCTGTCATATACAAGCTTTGCTACGCATCTTATCCCGTTTCCGCACATTTCTCCTCGTGATCCGTCGGCGTTGTACATCTCCATTTCAAAATCGGCTATATCAGAGGGGTTCACGAATATGAGTCCGTCTCCTCCTATGCCGAAATGCCTGTCGCTTAAACGTATCGCAAGGGCGGTTTTGTCGGTCTGTGGCAGCCTTTCTTTTACACAATCCACATACACATAATCGTTGCCGCAGCCTTCCATCTTGATAAATTCAAGTTTCATTTTATCCTCCTGTAAAAGAAAAGGCACTCCGACTTATAGTCGAAGCGCCATTGCTTCATTAAGAAAACTATAAACCAGCTGTACAGCTTTGTCAACAGAAAAATGGGGCAGCCGGAAATGAAGAGGGATTGGTTGTAGAGACAGGAAAGAAAACATGATATACTGTAATCTGTACATGGAAAATCTGGCGATGAGACAAAATAACGGAGGAACAGGATAATATGTATTATGTACCTGATGAAACCAAACAGTGTGGGTTTTATGAGTGCAGTGAGTGCGGGAGCAGATTTCTGGATCTGCGTATAGCAGCGCACATTGTATGCCCGTATTGCGGCAGAGAACCGGATATGGAACTGGGGCCGGATGATGAGATGCCTGAAATAACAGAGACTGCAGGACTAATAAAGATGCTTGAAGGAGAAGAAGTGGAAAAATACGATACTCTTTTAAGTCTGGCTATCACGGGCGGGGATTACGGCTGGATCTGATAGAAGTGAGGAGGAACAGTATGTCAGAGGAAAGAGAAAGCGCGATCAGATACTGGGATGATATGCATGCAAGGCTTAATTATGAGAGAGATAAGATAGTGATCGATGACTGGCTGGAGAAGTTTGATGATATCATAGATTCGGCTGAATCGCCGATTGCAGATCTCGGATGCGGAAGCGGAAACGATACTCTGTATCTGCTTGGCAAAAACAAAGATGTAATAGCCTGCGACAGATCCGAAAAAGCAATAGAGCTCATTAAAAAGAATTTTCCCGAGATAAAAGAAACGAAGTGTTTTGATATGCTTGATGGTATGCCTTTTGAAGATGATGCTTTTGAAGTGGTGATAGCCGATCTGTGCCTGCATTATTTCAGGGAAAAGGATACGATTGGAATAATTGATGAAATTAAACGCATACTGGTTCCTGGCGGACATCTGATCCTTCGCGTTAATTCCATAAATGATGTCAATCATGGTGCGGGGAAAGGAAAAGAAACAGAGCCTCATCTGTTTGAAACGGAAGATAAGAGACTGAAGAGATTTTTTGATGACGGAGATATCAGATACTTTTTCAAAGATTTCGAGATCGAGTATATGAACGAAGAGATAATGAGCAGGTATAAGCTGGAGAAAAGACTGTACAGGGTATGCGTGAGGAAAAAGTAAAAAGGTTTTGGCTGCATCGTCAAAAGCAAAATAAGGAGAAAAACAATGCCGTACAATATATTTAATGTACCGAAAGTGGAAGGAAGCCTTAAGCAGAGACTTAATGATTTTATCTTTTCTTTTGGACATGCAATAAGCTCGGGAGCCGGTATCGCTTTCGCTGACAGGGATATCAATTATGCCCTGCATCTCCAGCATGAGAGGATAAGGGAAAAAGCCTATGTGATGGAATATGAAGCTTATGACAGAGGAGTTCTCACAGATGTCTATGCCGGAGGAGAGTGGAGAGACGGTCATTACGAGAGCACGATGTGCTTTACTGACTGTGGCATAAAAAGGACAGTTATAAAAGGCGGGAAAAAACTGTATGGCGATGACAGGAAGCTTGTTTTCTATGAGACGCTTACAGATGTGATCAGTGGAACACAGCCGGAAAATGACAGCTATTGCTGTCCCAACTGCGGCGCTGTCACTACTATAGGAGAACTGGTCAGCGGCTGTCAGTATTGCGGAACGCGTTATAAGATGAACGACCTCTTTCCGAAGATCACCGCTTTTTACGCGATCGATGATATGAGCCGCAGCGAAGAAGAAATGAAGCCGATAATGAAGCGTTACATGATCACGACAGCTCTTGTCCTTGCTGTGATCGGTATCGTCGGTAATATCATAAAGGGAACATACAGTGATATATCTGAAGTCATCGGCTACATTCCGCAGATCATCCTTACCCTTATTTTTTCTGCCATCATGGGAGTATTTCTGGGATACATGCTGTTTTCGGTCAGCCTGATCTTTTCGGCATTCGGCAAGGCTTTTAAGACCGGTGACATGCTGGGGACGATAGGTTCGCGGAAGAAATTTGAGAGAAAAATGAGAGCAAGAAGCCCGGAGTTTTCCTTTGAGTATTTTACAAGTAAAGCGACGTCACTGATCAAGACAGTCATATTCTCGCCGGATGAACAGGATCTGGTTTATTACAAAGGAGAGAAAACGGATCCGCGGTTTAAAGATATAATAGATCTCAATTACAGCGGCGCGCTGGGTGTCGTGAAGTTTGAGGAAAAAAACGGGATCACTACTGTTGTTACGGACGCGTTTTTTGATATATTGTATGCGAAAGATGACAGGATATCATCTATGCGCAGAGTATTCAGGACCACATTTACCAGACG
>JAIKYA010000011.1 GCA_024683645.1 Lachnospiraceae bacterium | reverse complement strand
TGCAAACAATCTGGTGGAGATACAGCGAGGGATGACGACATCGAGTACAGCGATCTTTGTGCCGTTCACAACCCAGGAGCTTTTCCAGGCGGGGAAAGAGAGCCTGTATTACGGACTGAACGCACTTTCCAATAACCTGATCATGGTAGACAGAAAGATGCTTAAGAATCCGAACGGCCTGATCCTTGGTACTCCCGGTTCTGGTAAATCCTTTGCGGCGAAGAGGGAGATTGCAAATGCATTCCTGGTTACGGATGACGATGTGATCATATCGGACCCTGAGGCAGAGTATTCACCTCTGGTGGAACGCTTCGGAGGACAGGTCATCAAGATCGCACCTACCAGTACGCAGTATATAAATCCGATGGATATCAACATGAACTATTCGGATGATGACAACCCTATCGCACTGAAGGCTGATTTCATCCTGTCTTTGTGTGAGCTGATCGTAGGCGGTAAGGAGGGCCTGCAGCCGGTGGAAAAGACAGTCATCGACCGTTGTATCCATCAGATCTATCAGAGATACTTCCAGGATCCGGTACCGGAAAAGATGCCTCTGCTTGAAGACTTATATAACGAGCTCTTAAAGCAGGACGAGCCGGAAGCAAAGCATGTGGCGACTGCACTTGAAATATATGTTACCGGTTCGCTGAATGTCTTTAACCACAGGACCAACGTGGATATCACGAACAGGCTTGTGTGCTATGACATCAAGGAACTTGGCAAGCAGCTTAAGAAGATCGGCATGCTGGTGGTTCAGGACCAGGTGTGGGGAAGAGTTACCGAAAACCGTGCCCAGGGAAAGAGTACACGCTACTACATGGATGAGATGCACCTTCTTCTTCGTGAAGATCAGACGGCAGCCTATACGGTTGAAATCTGGAAGCGTTTCAGAAAGTGGGGCGGTATTCCTACCGGTATCACGCAGAACGTAAAGGACTTGCTCGCATCGAAGGAAGTAGAGAACATCTTTGAGAACTCTGATTTCATCTACATGTTAAACCAGGCAGTCGGTGACAGACAGATCCTTGCAAAGCAGCTCAATATCAGTCCTCATCAGCTTTCGTATGTAACACACAGCGGAGCCGGTGAAGGGCTTATTTTTTACGGCAACGTGATCCTGCCTTTCGTAGACAGGTTCCCGACGGATATCGAGCTCTACCGCATCATGACTACCAAGCTGTCTGAGATCACGGAAGCTAAGGAGGAAGGGAAAGAGTAAATGGATGAAGAAAAGTATACGAGAGATAAGAGCCGCACCAAAGAAGATGTGAGATCGGATGAGGCACCGAAGACAAGAGTGCACGCCGACAAGCTCAAGAATGACACTTCAAGGGCGGAAGCCATGAGAGGCAAATTCAGGACAGGAAAGAAGAAAAATGCGGATGCACCCAAGGTTAAGGTAAGCGGCGGGAAGGCCGGGAAGAAAGGAGGCATCAAGCCCGGTATCCCGGGACCGCCCTCCGTCACAAATCTCAATTTCACCGGGGACAGCTTTTCGGAAGATAATAATGCGGCGGAGGATGTATGCGATGCTGCAGGAACCCTCGGGATAGCATTAGGGGGCAAGATCCATAGTAAAGTGACGGTTTTAAAAGAAGGTCCCAACCCGAGGGTCAAGGCAAGCAAAAAGATAAAGATGACAAACTGGAAAAACACTGGTGCCGAGGAATCGTCCGGCGGATATGCATCCAAAATGAAACCCGGGAGACGTGCGGAGAGTATGGGCAGTAAAACAGATGGAGGGGCTTCAGAGAGCAACCTGAGATCAAAGGCGCTTCAAAAAAAGAATATCCAGAGAAATACCATACGTGATTTCCAGGCGAAGAAAGCCGGTGCAGCACAGGCCGGTACCCATGTGGGTACATTTTTTGAAAAGGTGGAAGCACTGGTAAGTAAAGCAGCCGAAGCTGTTATGGTCGCTGTTAAGGGTAATCCGCTCACAGTAGGGCTTGCAGGATTGATCACTACGGTGGTTCTGGTAATATCCGGCTCTCTGAGTTCCTGCTCCTTAATGATGGGCGGTGGAGGCAACGTGATCCTGGATACCAGTTATACAGCACAGGATGAAGATATCGTGGCGGTTGAGAACGATTATGTTTCACTCGAAACAGATCTGCAGGATACCGTGAACAGGATTGAGGCCGATCATCCCGGATATGACGAATACCGGTATGACTTAAGCGAGATCTCCCATAACCCTTATGAGCTGGCAGCACTGCTTACGGTACTGTATGAAGACTATACCGAATCCGAAGTTCAGTCGATGCTTCAGACCATAAAAGACTATCAGTATACACTGACGCTTACACGGGTTGTGGAGAAAAGAAAACGTACGGAAGAAAGGACCGGAACGAGAACGATCCACCATGCAGACGGTACAACTACTACGGAAACATATACCTATGATGTGGAAGTCGAGTATGAGTATTACATCTTAAAGACGAAGCTCACAAATAACGGCATACAGGCTGCGGTCGACGCGCTGGGGCTTACGGACGAACAGCTGCAGAGATACGCGATCATCCTGGAGATGAAGGGAAACAAACCGGAGATCTTCGGAGATAATCCTTATGCCAATGCAGGAGTCTCGCCGGAGTATGAAAACTATTCGGTTCCCGGTGAATATCTGACGGATACGCAGTTTGGAAACATGCTTCATGAAGCCCAGGATCATCTCGGACTTCCCTATGTGTGGGGAGGCTACAGCCCTACGAGCGGTTTTGACTGTTCGGGCTTTGTAAGCTATGTGATCAACAACTGCGGTAACGGATGGAACTATGGAAGGCTTACGGCAAACGGATGGAAGAACGCAACCGCGAGAGTCAAT
>JAIKYA010000122.1 GCA_024683645.1 Lachnospiraceae bacterium | reverse complement strand
TTGTATGTATCCCGTGAGTATAAAGAGGCAGAACAGTGGGCAGAATACTTCGTCAAGCTGGGACGTCCCGTATATGGTATAGCAAAGATAAGAGTTAAGGGAAAAGTGTTCTATGGTGATGCCTGCAAGTGTTTTGACGGAACTCCTGATGAGAAAGAAAATCTGAAGCGTGCAGAGATCTATTGGCAGAACTGGGGCAAGGATGATGGACAGGATCCCATCGTAGAAGTGCTGGCAGACGGAGATATAGAAGTAGTTGAGATCATGAAGGAGATCAATGCAAATATCAACAATGTATAGTGTTTCCCCGGATCAAGGATCACAAAGCAGATATGAATAAAGCATAGAGCTATATCTCCGAGAAAAATGAAAGGAATTAAAATGGAAAGAGTAAAACTATCCGAGCTTAAAATGGAATCGAGAAATGAAGTGCTGGGATTCTTAAAAAAGCTTTGGAATGAAGAAACAACTCAGTGTCCGATGTGTGGGCAGGATCTGGAACTGCTACACAAGAAGGCAAAGAACAACGATTGTGACTGGCAGTGCAAAAACTGTGACAAGGTATTCAAAACGATACATTTACTTGATGAGTTAAACGAGGTGCAGAAATAAAATGAGTATCAGAATGGGATTTGCCGAGACAGACATCACACCGGATGGGCCGGTATCACTGATCGGGTTTTACAGGGAAGATGATACGTCAAAAGGTGTATTAAAACCCTTGATGGCGCAGGCTGCTGTGTGGAAAGGAGAAGAATGCTGTGCACTGATAGCGATAGACAGCATAGGATTTACCGTGGAGCTTACGAATGAACTGCGGGATAAATGTGCAGACATTCTGAAAGTATCACGTGAGAAGGTCATGGTCTGCTTTTCACATACACATGCGGCGCCTGATGCGGCAGCAGCGGAAGGTTACTTTGAAACAATCCGTGAGAAGATCATCACGGCAGTTAAAAATGCAGCAGACAATATGGAAACTGTGAATCTGCACAGCGGTAACGGAAAAGCGGATATCGGTGTTAACAGGCGTATAGGAAATAATACGGTGGATGACAGGATCGGGATCCTTAAAGTATCTGATGAAAAAACACGTAAAGATAAGCTGCTGCTTCTTCGTGTGACAGCACACGGTAACGTATTAAAGAGAGACAACTTACTGGTATCGCCCGATTATTTCGGAGATGTCAGAGATACATTAAAAGAAAAATACGGATGCCCGGTGATGGTCATACAGGGAGCAGCAGGTAATATAGCACCAAAGTATTTCTGTTCGGAAGAGACGCCGGTAGATGCGACGGGGCCGGAGTTTATAATATCTGAAAATGCCCTGCAGCTTATGGCAGATGAGATATGCAGAAGTGTTGAAGAAACAGAATTGTCAGATGAGAATAACACGGATATATATGCATATTCACGTGAAGTTATCTTGTCAAGCAGACTTCCTTCCATGGAGCGTGCAAAGGAAATAGCAGACGAAGCGCTGAAGTACTGCTGTATCGACGGAAGTGAATGGCTTGCCGAGATGGAAAGACTGCATGAACAGGGAGTTGAAGTGCAGAAAGATACGGTTGAGATACAGTATTTAAATTTAGGTGCATTCCGTTTGTGCGGTGTGCCCTACGAGATAATGACAGAGTTTGCATTAGCTGCAGAAGAAGGCTTGCAGGATGAATACTTTTATCTGAACGGTTACACTAACGGTATATTGTCATATTTCCCTACAAAGGAAGAATATGATCTGGGCGGATATGAAGTATACTGGTCGTTACTCATCTACTATAAAAGTTTTAACAGAGTTTATCCCTTTGACAGGGAAGAAGCAGACCGGCTGGTCCGGGCTGTAATACAGAATGCGTAAGCGTGTATGTTTTCGATGAAATAATTAACGCATAGGAAGAGAGAAAATAATTATGAAATACAGTACTAAGATCTCCGAACGGATGTGGAATCAGCCGGATAAAGGAGAGCTGGAAGCAGAAAGAGAAAATACATTTATAGATGACATTGTTCAAAAGGCGCATATCGAAAGAGAGCTGCTGCAATCGCTGGATGGAATAGAGACTGCATTTGATGGTGGAGCCGGGTGTGGGAGGTTTTCCATACTGCTGGCAAAGCAGGGAATTAAAGTTACGCATTTTGATATCTCACAGCCTATGATAGATAAGGCGAAAAAGATAGCTGAGAAAGAAGGCGTAAGTGACCGCATCACATTTGCAAAAGGTGCTCTGGAGGATCTGTCTGCGTATGCAGACCGTTCCTTTGATCTGGTCATGTCATTTGATTCGCCCATTTCCTATACTTATCCGGATCAGGAAAAAGTGATAGGAGAACTGGTCAGGATCGCAAAAAAGCGTATCATGATCAGTGTATCAAGCAGGCTGGGAACGCTGCCTTATATGGCAAATCCGGTGCAGAAGAATCAGTTCATCCTGGATAAGGACAGTAAAGATCTCTGGGTACAGTGGTGCATCAGCGCACGTGAACAGATGATAGAAAGCTTTTCATTTAATAAAGACAGCGTGCTTAAAGCTTATGAGAGCGGTCTTTTGAGTGATCCGGACGAAGCAAAAGAGGCATATGACCGCGGAGAGACTCCGTGGAGTATATCCTACCATTTTATGCCTGACGAACTTGAAGGCATTCTTAAAAAGAACGGAGTAAAAAATATTAAACTGGCAGGTCCGGGAGCGTACGCAAGGACTATTCCCAATGAGATACTTGTTAAGATAATGAATGATCCCGCACAAAGGAAATCTTTTCTTGAATTCTGCCATATGTATGACAGTAATCCATACGTATGCGGAATGGGAAAGGATAATCTTTTCGCAAAGGGTGAGATCTGAACGATCAGGTAAGAGAAGAAAGATGGAGGAATAGAAAAATGAATTATGAGATAACGGAACTTTCCAAAGAAGAGTGGGAAGGGACGTATATAAATATGGATTACATAGCGGAAGAATACTATGATCTGGAATTGACGGAAGATGAGAATGGTTTTAAAGCGGATATGGTAAAGAAGCGTTTTGAGACGCCTTTTGTACATGAGGAACACGGCGATTTCCCCGCTACCCTGTTTCCGGATTA
>JAIKYA010000093.1 GCA_024683645.1 Lachnospiraceae bacterium | reverse complement strand
GAAATATGTGAACTGGATAGCTTCCTGTACGTTTGAAGCGGGCTTTGATATATCCACACCATAGGAAGCAGCCATTTCCTTCATCATCTTAAGAGCTACCATCTGCTCGGAAAGCTCTTCACGAAGACGGATAACATCATCAGTCATCACTCTGCCGGTAGAATCCTTCTGAGCCTGCTTGTCCTCGATCAGTCTGTCGATACCGTAAAGAGCGACACGACGATAGTCACCGATGATACGTCCGCGGCCGTATGCATCGGGAAGACCTGTGATAACGTGTGATGAACGGCATGCACGCATTTCCTGATTGTATGCATCAAAGCAGCCTGCATTGTGTGTCTTTCTGTGAACCGAGAAGAACTCGCTTATCTCGGGATCAACGGTATAACCGTTGTCTGCGCAAGCTTTCTCTGCCATACGGATACCGCCGTAAGGCTGCATGGAACGCTTGAAAGGCTTGTCTGTCTGGAAACCTACGATCTTCTCCTTGCTCTTGTCAAGGTATCCGGGGCCGTGTGAAGTGATGGTTGAGATAACCTTGGTATCCATGTCAAGGACACCGCCTGCTTCACGCTCCTGACGGGACAGATCCAGTACCTGCGCCCACAGATCCTTTGTTGCCTGGGTAGGTCCTACGAGGAAAGAATCATCACCGTCATAAGGTGTATAATTCTTCTGGATGAAATCGCGTACGTCGATCTCGTTCACCCACTTGCCGCCGGTGAAGCCTTCCCATTCTGATCTTAACTCTGCACTCATTTGCAATGCCTCCTATAAAATATTTGATTGATAACGGCGGATTTGCCGCTTATGGATATAAAATTGTATATATCTCAATCATTATAGTTTTTATCCATATTTAAAGCAACAACACAAATGTATTTTTTTAAGAACAATCCGTCCCATCCCGCTTATTTTATGCGTTATGGTAAACTGCCACCGTCCAATCACGTGTTTTTGACTACGATCATACTATATCCTTTACGGAAAATATACGGTAACAAATGTTACACAATATGTTTTTTCCGAAAATCATTCCGTGATGAGCCGCCGCTACGCTTTATCCATTATTCAGGAAAACACGAATACCTGTCTCACTTGCATTAAAAACCGTAATATATTAAGATATCAGCCGTAGTTCATAAGATATATCTGCCAAAGGAGTCAGAATGAAAGCTGCCAGAAAAAATACCGATCCCATATTTAAAGATCCCCGTCTGTATGTTGCAGTGGGCCTTTTGCTGCTGACCGGCGCATGTTTTTATTATCAGGATGTCAATTCGATCATCCGCCAGGGCATGGTCTTCTGGGATGCACTTTTTAGCGGAAAGCTCTTCAGTTTTTACAGCATGTGCCGCGAAGCGTCAAAAGCCGGTCTCTGCGGGCATGAATGCACCTATGGTATAGTGCAGGCTTTCTTTATGGCCATCTGGCAGCTGCCCCTTTTTCTGATCGAAAAGATAGCCGGCGGAAATATACTCCGCTTCTTTATCGCAAGGCTCTATGGCAAGCTTTATACCATAGCGATCGCAATACTGACCGGCAGGGAGATCGCAGCTGTTGCGGCAAAGCTCGGAATGAAAGAAGAAAAAAGAAGGGATCTGTTCCTTGCTTTTCTTGCATCGGGAAGCCTCATCGTATCTGCCTGCGTGGTCGGCCAGATAGACATCCTCGGTACCCTCTTTCTTATAAAGACCGTAAAAGCCGTGATCGATAAGGATGACAGGAAATTTCTGCTTTGGTTCTTCCTTGCTGTTTCCTGCAAGATCTTCGCTCTGTTCTTTATCATACCGGTCCTGCTTCTTACCGAAAAGAAAATAGTTCCGCTGCTTTTGAAGCTCGGACTCCCCATCGGCCTTTACCTTCTTTCGGACCTTCCTTTCTCGCTGCTTGATGCTGCCGGAACAGCCGCCAAAAAAGGCAGGCTTGACGGCATGGTCGCCTGCATGCTCGGAGTCAGGATAAAACTCTTCGCCGTAAATATCCCCGTTTTCTTTCTGCTGTTCGCCTTTATATGTATTATCGCCTGGCTCAGAAACGATAATGAAAACCGCACGGCAAAGATCTTATGGACGGCACTCTGCGGAGGCACAAGTCTCCTCGCATCGATGGACATCTCCGTGTATGATTACTGGTATATCTATCTCACGCCTTTCATCCTTCTGCTCATATACAGAGATGGTGCGGGCTTTAAGGAATTGCTGGTAATGACTGTCTCCGGCTTCGCATGGATAGCCGGTAATATATTTGCACTTTCCTGGACCTTCGATGCAACGGATAACATGCTCGCTGCATTTATCTTCGGGAAAGGCGGCATTACGGTCAAAGACATATATCTTAAATTCGGACACGAAAGCTACCACGGAGCCTGGGCTGCCTCCTGGGCAGTTTATGCCGTGGCTCTCTTCATTCTCATATGGTTTTCTTATCCCTGGAAAAAGCAGCTTCAGAACGAAGCCGCAGCGGATGATGCCCGGGCCTGCCGGATACTTATGATATTCAGAACAGCGGGCAACTTCCTGCTTTGTAACATCGCAGCCCTTCTGCTGCTCACCCGTTTCTTCAAATAACAGCATATCGCCTGCGACATGCTTACGCCCTTGAAAACCTTACTGGACCGGCGCTCCCGTGTCGGGCAGGGTCTGCTGCTGTTGCTGGAGGAGCTCCTGCAGCGCCGCCTCCTGCGCAGCCTGCTGCTGCTGGAAAAGTGCCACTTCCGCCGCCAGCTGTTCCATACGCAGGGCACCGACTTCGTCAAGCTGGCCCTCCTTCTGCAGAAGCTGCAGGGCCGCCAGTTCCTCGGCCTTCTTTGCCATTTCCTCCTGAAGCGCAAGTGCCGCTTCTTCCTCATAAGTCGTCTGGCCTGTTTCCTCTCTCTTTATCTCCGCGTAGATCTCCTCATCACTCAGCTTTCCCGAATACCGCCAGCCCGTAAAGAAGAAGTTGCTCTTCAGTATATTGAGCGAAGCGGAATATTCGCTCTCCGTATAATCGAGCATTGCATTAAAATAATTCTCAAGTTCCCTGTCATCAAACGCGGAAGCTGCACGCTGCCATTCACACTTATCTGCGGGTTTATTATATTTCACATAGTCCGTGATGAAACTGCCGTTGTAAAGTCTGGCACGATGCACTCCGTCGGAGAATATATCCGAACCGGCCAGCAGCCTCGAATCGTAGGGAATGTTCATCAGGTTTAAAACCGTCGGCAGCAGGTCCACGTTGCAGCAGTAGGTATCACTTACTATCGGCTCTTCCATGCCTGCATTATATATGATCGCAGTCGAATGATACTGCTCAAAATCAGCATCCATAGGTGTCCCGCCGTTCAGTATCGTCTTTGATTCATCCGAAAGATAATAAGGGAAATGATCTCCCACCATCACTATCAGTGTATTATCCAGCTTTCCGGCCTCGCTAAGCCTGTCTGTCAGGTAGACCAGCGCCTTTTCAAGTTCGTATTCGCCGCTGAAATAGCCTAGTATCTCTTCGCTGTCATACTTGTCTTTAGCCAGTTCTTTTACCGTTTCATAATTGATCCTCGACATCGCACTGGTCGAATTGTAAGGTCCGTGTCCGCTGAAAGTCATATAATATGCATGAAAACGGTCTTCCCCTATATAATCGTCCACCGACTGCTCCATCATCGACAGATCGGATGCGGGCCAGGCTGTCATAAAGTTCATGCCCTTTCCCAGAAACTTCATATTCTTATATCCGAGATTCGGCCAGGAATAACAGCGTTTGTAATAATCCCCGTAATAATTGTGATAAGCATATGCAGGCACGCCTTCTGCTTCAAAGAAATCGCCGAGGCCGTAGGGCATGAACATATTTGCAGACTGGGCAAGCGAACCTGCTGCCGTTCCTCCCGATGCCCACCTCGACACGTCGGGCCACAGACCTGTATCAAAGGCAAACTCGCCGTTTGTGGTAGTATTCAGAAAACTGTTATAGAAATTGTTCAGCACTATGCCGTTGGTTGCCATCTTATACATAAGGGGCGTGATATCCGGATCGATACCGTAGTTTGAAAAAGACTCCGCGCATATCCATATCAGATTGTATCCCTCAAACATCCCCGTCATGTCATTGGTTTCCGTGGGTTTTTTCGATTCAAGATAATCAACAAGAGAAAGTGCTGTCTTGTCATTCGTATTCTCTCTTATATTCTCAAGATCTATACTTTCATCGATCCAGGCATAATGCTCTCCCGAATAATGATATCCGGTATCTTCCACGATCTCCTCTGCAGGCTCAGCTTCTTCTTCCTCTTTATTAACAGGCATATCCAGCACTACCACTTCTTTCTGCTTACCCATTTCAAGCGCATCGCTGTCCACCTTCGCCATCACGGCCGCATCCTCCGATGAGCCGAAATATCTGCTCGCTGCTTCAACCAGTGTTGTTGAGAGCACGCCTATCTTCGAAGAGGTTGTATCCGTATCGGCAAGCCTGTCATTCAGCACATAATAGGCTGTTCCTCTTCCGGTCCCGAAAAGCGCTACTCCCGCCGTTCCGCCTATCCACAGTATGATCGCAAGTACAAGTGCTGCCCCGTGCAGGCCCAGGCTGTATCCCTTCGATGCGATACCGAAAGCATAGGACAGCAGGGCTGAAATAAATACCGGAAGAAGCATCAGCAGTATGATGCCGAAAGAATCGCCTATCTTTTGCTTTATAGCCCAGCCGAAGTTTTCAAATACATCTCCGCCCATACCCAGCATGCTCACGGAAAACAGGGACTTGAATATGGAATGGTATATCATCTGTGCGAAATAATAAAAACCTACCGCAAACATCAGCAGCAGGTTCACAGTATTGTTGATGAAGGGATGTTTTTTGTGGAAACCCGTAACAGCTGCGAGAAACATAGCCTCTGCAGGTATGAAAAGAAGGACCGGTGCAGGGTTTCCTGTCCCGTCCGGCACTATCCTGCTGCGGAGTATAAGTTCCCAATACAGTATTGAAAGAAAATATATCAGAAAATAAATCAGCAGATTTTTCAGTGATTCCCGGCGTTCCTTCTTCATGTCCTCAAGCCCATATCCTTTTCATCTCACAGTCCGACATTGTAGGTATTCTTAAGATATGCTTCTATGTCAAAACCTTCCTGCAGTGCATCCCCGTATGTAATGGTCATTCCCGGCACATTGAAACGAAAACTCTTATTATTCAGTATGCCCGTGCATGACTCTCCGCGCCCGTCATAAGGATCGGGGGTTGCATAGAAGGGCCGTCTGTCTGCCCAGTTCCCGACTTCTCCCACCGCGGAGCTGTCAGCAGGCGGTGTCATACCGTTTGGCTTCGCATAGGCAAATATGGTCTGTGATTTCTGGCTCATCCATATCAGCAGATTTAAAAACGTATCGAAAGAAATCGTATATGAAAACTCCACATAGTTCCATTCCGTACCGTATATCGCACCGATATATGCACTGCTTGCATTCATTCCCTGATAGATGCCGTCATAATCCCTGAGAGAAGCTTCTATATCAAGCCGGCTTGCATCCTTTATATATATACGGGGAGTGAAATATTTAAGATCCGGAAAGATCAGATAGTTCTCACACAGATCCTTAACGACGCGCAGTCCCTCGCGCGATATACGCTGGGCTTCACGCATTGCCTCCGCCTTCTGGCCGTTCTTGAACATGGTCGTGAGCTGAAACTTATTCTCCAGCGGTATACGTGCAAGCACCCCTTCCAGGTACTGTCTGTATCTCACGGGATCGTTTACAAGCGCCTCCTGCTCTGCTGCAAACTGTGCGGCTGCATCCGCATTTCCCGTCAGCTGCTGAGGCTGCTGCGTGGCACCGTATGTTCCGTATACCTTCTGTGCCGCGTCATTGCCTGCAGCATTGAACAACTGATGCAGATTTTCAGTAAACTGCTCTCTTCTCTTTTTCTTGGCCTTTATCAGCACGGCACCGAGTACTACCAGTCCGACAATAAACAGGACAAATTTCAACAGGTTAATTATCGCAAATATGATCATGCTCTTTTTTCCTCCGTTTAGTCCTTTAGCAAAGACGTGATATTATACCACAGATGCGCAGCTTTCTGCAAGTTGAGCATCAGCCTGTATGTATGCTATATTGTTATTGTTGCTGCTGTAATGTATTGAGTCACCGTCACGCAGCAGGCTGCGTGATCCGGCTGTAACCGGTAACAGACTGTGGAACAGATCATTAAGATCATTAAGATCAATAATGAAGAAGAATACCGCACTTTTTTAAAAAAGCTCCCGGCATACCGGAGCCTGCTTTACCGTTTTACAAAATTTTCGATCGACAGCGCCGTTCATAAGGAAGAGCTGCAGGATCTTCAGGAAGCACTGAACATCAAAAACCGCAGAAAGCGTATAAGCTTTCTCTATGACCGTGCCTGTGACATCATAGATGAATATAACGCAAAGCACGGGGTCAGCTGCTGCTACAGCAGTGAAGGTATCTGCGAAGATCCGAAACATCAGAAGAAAAAAAACGGTTGCTGCTTTCTCTGTTATCTGCAAAGCCCCTCCGGCTGTCCTACAAGAAACCTTTCCTGCAAGCTGTATTTCTGCGATCATATGTGCAAAAAATACCGTCCCCTTACGATGGACGATATCGATCTGCTCCGGATGTTTTCATGGAGTGAGCGCGAGATAATAAAGAGCAATGTATTCATAAAACGGGAAACTTATATAAATCTTCTCTGCCTCGGCAGCTACCTGATGTTTTGCATCTATTCGGTCATCAAATTTTACAGGATAAAGCTGTGACTCTCACTGATATCTGCGATCAGATCTGCGAATATCCGCGCCTTCACATCAGCGCCCGTATTTCCCCGGGCGTAAACTCATAGTCTTTATTGCAGAAATCACAGTGAAGCTTAACGTTTTCGCCTTCTTCGACAAGCTTGTCCAGTTCTTTCCTTCCGAGGCTTATCAGTGCTTTTTCAACCCTTTCCCTGCTGCATGAGCAGCGATAGGATACTTCACAGACGTCTTCTGTCGTTATGTCTCCGAGCAGCTTTCTCATCATTGCTTCGGGATCGGGATCTTCCTTAAAGAAATCCGTTACGGAACTGTGTTCCTTAAGACTCGATTCGAGCGCAGCTATCGTCTCTTCGGATGCAAAGGGCAGAAGCTGCAGTATGAAGCCGCCCGCGTGCAGTATCGAGAGGTCACGGTCCACCAGCACACCCAGTCCCACAGAAGTAGGTATCTGCTCACTTTCGGCAAAATAATAAGTCAGGTCGTCACCTATCTCACCCGTTGCCAGCTGTATCTGGCCCACATACGGATCTGCATTTGCAGCACCCCTTATCACGGAGAGCGTTCCGCGTCCCACGGCAGCGCCCACATCAAGATGCCCGTTCTCCTTAAGCGGCAGATCCACCCTGTTGTTCCCGATCAGTCCTTTGACATGTCCGTTTATATCAGCGGTCACTGTCATTCCGCCTATCGGCCCGTCACCCTCTATACGAAGGGTCACCAGATCGTTTTCGTTTTTTTCCATCCGGCCCATCATTGCCGATGCCGTAAGCAGCCTCCCCAGAGCGGCAGAACAGACGGGAGACGTTTTGTGGATGTTCACCGCCTCCTGTACCGTTTCCTTTGTATATGCGGCAAAAAACCTGAGCTCATTGCCGTATGCCAGTCCCTGTATCATTCTGTCCATTTCCGTCTCCTTTAAAAACGGGGCTCCTCAGCGGAACCCCGTCTGTTTTTACATCACCAGCGGCAGTACATTACTTACTTCATCATGTATGACATAGTCGGCGAACCTGTCCGTATAATGTTCTTCCTTTGTGATCAGTACCACCCTGTCACCCTTGTAATTACCGGTACAGAACTTGACCATGTTATCATACATATTGGTGCCCAGCACCAGTATCATATCCGCCTTCTCGCAGGCATTCACGGCCTCCGTCATCAGATCGTTGTTTATCTTCTCACCAAAGAGAAGTATCCCCGGACGTATACCGGATTTGCACTCATCGCAGAGGGGAACACCCTTGGAATTCTTCACATACTCTACCGAAAAAGCTTTTCCGCATCTGGGACAGATATTATTCTTCACATTGCCGTACAGCTCTATGACATCCTGGAGTCCTGCATCACTGTGCAGACTGAAATAATTCTGGGTGATCATCTTTCTGATCCTGCCTGTCCTCTGCAGTCTTCTCAGGTCCTTAAAGAGCGATGCCGGTTTCATTTCACGTCCCAGTATCTCTCTTTTGTAAAAATCAAAAAACTTGTCACGTCTGGCGCTGTAGTAACCAACGCTCATCATCTCATCGGGAGACTTGTGATACAGTTCCTCTATACGATAGCACTCCCTTGATGACCATATATTCTCGCCACCGCTTTCTATCACGGTGCCGATCCCCAGCAATACGACTATATGGGAAGACTCCCCTATCATCTCCTTTACTTTTGCTATAGTACCGCTCTGATCAACCATAACACCACCCCCTTATCTGCCGTTACGTCCCTCATCTGCTCCATACCTGACAAAGTGGAGATAATACTGTTTCAGATCCGTACCGTATGCATTCCTTAAGTCCGCGTACCTGTTCATATAAGCATATACATTGAAGTTTTCGCTGCCCTGCCTTCCCTCCGGCATGCCGAAGTTCACAAAATGTTTAAGTGCTGCCGCAGGATCGTCTCCGTACAGCACCCTTACATCGGGGTATTTTGACGTATAATACGAATAGTCAAATACCTGTGAATAGTTTACTTTATTATACACCACTGCTGCTCTTGCATCCGCGGTGGGCGCTTCCGATGTGTTGCGTGCAGGGACCGAATACATTGTTGCCCTGCTGCCGTCTGTCGTATACCACACTATCTGATTTCCGGCGAGCACGGGCTCACAGTCCGAAAGACAGCCGGACATGCTCTTTACACTGCTCGTCATCTGACCGCCGCCGTTTATATATACGTAATTGACTTCGCCCGATTCCCCGAAACCGTATCTTGCTTCCCATATCACGACAAAATTATCATTGTCCACTTTCACAAGATACGGCGTCATCACCGAAGAAGGATCGCCGTAGGCAAAGCCTGTGAGGAATCCGAGTCTGACATTTTCCGTTGAAAATGCATTCTTGGGAACGGCAGCAACAAACACGTTTTTATTTGCTGAAGTCCCGTCCTGCGGCGCCGTGCATCCTACGAGTATAGAATACTGTCCGGAAGATTCCAGTCCGCCGATACTACTCAGCGGCGTGGGATCGGAATAGTTTCCGGCAAGAGGCATCGCCATTGCAAAGGAGCATGGCGTTACAAAGCCGTCTCCGGTCGAGCCCGAAGAGTAGCTAACCACCGTCATTCCCCTCGGCTCATCGAGGCTGTGATCAGCTGCAAAAAGATAGCCGTTCGCTGCATCTATATAGGTGGCAGCCGTATTTCTCGCCGAGCCGTAGCCGGTACCCAGATCGTCACTCTGCACCTGCAGAAGCCCCATGCTGTCACTGTTAAGCTCTATGGTCATAGCTGCCTGCTGCCCGTTATAGGCCATATGTCCGCAGCGTATGAACAGTCTGTTTCCGTATTCGGAAAAATCCGTATTGCAGCCGTAGAAAGGCGACTGCGTATTGCTGCCTTTTATCGTGCACGCCCCCAGCCTGCTCCAGTCTTTGCCGTATTTAACGACTCTCAGGACTTCCGCATTATTATCAAGACCGGGATTGTTCTGACCGAAGAGGAAATAATTATACTGAGCTCCCGAATAGAAACCGCCGAAATGTGTCAGCTCCATCGGAACGAAATGCTGCAGGGTCAGCTTCATCGAAGGATTGTAATCTTCTACCAGAATGATGTCTCCCATATTCTCGACTCTTGAGAAATAACCTCCGAGGCCCGCAGCTATATAGCAGTCAGGCACAGCTTTCCTGTAGGTATAATCATTTTCATGGATGTTATTGCTGACAACACCGCGCGAAGATACACTCTTCGCCTTCAGAATGACGGGCGCGGATACAAGAGCCACTGCCGCACATATGGCAATGCCTCTGAAAATATTTTTCCTTCTTCTTTTTTCTGCACCGAAAGTTCTCATATTGCGTTTATTATACCATGTTATGTAACGCATTTCCAGCACAGCATATAGTATATAAGGGAAAACCATGGGGACGGACCTTGTGGTCCTTTGGGACCACAAGGTCCGTCCCCATGGTTTTCCGAATGACCGTTTTTTGACAAAAAATAAAAAAAATGCTATCTTTTTGGGCATGAACAGGCGTGAGTGGAAACGGCAGCAACGTCGCCGTTTCATCGGAGAACATCATAAACTGTTTATAATCATCTTTTCCGTAGCAGCCATTTTATTGATCGCTGGTGTTACGGTCTTCATAATCATGCAAAATAAGAAGAACGCCGGGACGGAAAAAGAGGATACTGCCGCCACCGCAGCAGGCACTTCCGATGGTGTAAAAGAAACTGTTGTGCTGGATATGGGCCTGGAGCTGCCTGAATCTTCCGATGAGCCGGAGGAAGCTTCAGAGACAAAGGAAGCTTCCGAACCGGAAGAGAGCAGTTCGAACTTTTCACTTCCCAGGTGGAAGGAAGATCATACCCGGGTCAAGGGCATATATGTAACCGGCCCCGTAGCCGGCAGCGAACGAATGGATGATATGCTTAAGCTTATGGATGAAACCGAGCTTAATGCAATGGTCATAGACATAAAAAACGACGGCGGCGAGATCACTTTTAAGATGCCTGAAGATACTACGCCGGGAAGCCTCGGAAACTGTGTACGTTATATACGCGACATTGATGCCATGATGGCAACACTAAGAGAGCACAAGGTCTATACGATAGCAAGGATCGTAAGCTTCAAGGATCCGCTTCTTGCAAAGACCCGTCCCGAGCTTGCACTTTATAACAGCGAGGGCGAACCGATAACCGACGGTAATGACCTTGCCTGGGTAAATCCCTGCAATAAGGAGGTATGGGAATACCTGACGGAGATCGCGGAATACAGTGCAGACCTGGGCTTTGACGAGATACAGTATGATTACGTGCGTTTCCCCGTAGGTGAGGAAGCCGAAAAAGCAGATTACGGAGTGGAACTCACTCCCGAGAATAAACATACATATATAACAGGTTTTCTTGAGTATGCATCCGAACGTCTTCATAAAAAAGGCATCCCCGTTACAGCGGATCTCTTCGGTACCATAATAGGCAATCCTCTGGATGTCGGACAGGTCGGCCAGGACTATGTGGAACTGGCTGAGGCTGCAGATGCACTCTGCCCCATGATATATCCCTCACATTATGCAGCCGGGGTGTTTGGTCTCGAAGTGCCCGATGCCCAGCCCTATGAAGCCATACTTGCTGCTCTTGAAAAATCAAAGGATGAACTGAAGGATGTACCCGAAGATAAAAAGGCCGTGGTAAGACCCTGGCTGCAGGATTTCTCCGCACCCTGGGTTGAAGGACATATCACTTACGGCATGGATGAGATAAAAGCACAGATACAGGCCGTGTATGATTCGGGCTACGAAGAATGGATACTGTGGAACGCAAGAAATAATTATACTTTTTCAGGTAATGAATAATGGAACAGATGAGTTTTTTTGAAAACGAGATACCAAGACCTTTAGCGTCAAGACTGCGTCCGGAGACACTCGAAGAGTATGCGGGACAGGAACACCTGCTCGGAGAAGGCAAGGTGCTGCGCAGACTTATCGAAAGCGACCAGATATCTTCAATGATACTCTGGGGACCGCCCGGAGTAGGCAAGACTACTCTTGCACAGGTCATTGCAAAACAGACCAAAGCAGCGTTCGTCAATTTCTCAGCCGTGATGAACGGGATAAAAGATATACGTGAGGTAATGGAGAAAGCCGAAGAACGCAGGCATTACGGCGAGAAGACCATCGTATTCGTGGACGAGATCCACCGCTTCAACAAAGCGCAGCAGGATGCATTCCTGCCCTTTGTCGAAAAAGGAAGCATCATACTGATCGGTGCAACCACCGAAAATCCCTCGTTCGAGGTAAACGGCGCTCTGCTTTCGCGCTGCAAGGTATTTGTATTAAAGGCACTTTCAACCGAAGATATAAGGAAGCTTTTGGATCATGCGCTGACAGACATCCGCGGCTTCGGCGGACAGAAGATAGAATTCGAGGGTGACATACCCGGCAAGATCGCGGCCTTTGCGGATGGCGATGCACGTATCGCTCTGTCAACTCTTGAGATGGTGATATTAAACGGAGAGATACATCCCGACGGTTCGGTCAGCGTTACAAACGAAAACCTCGAACAGTGCATTTCGAAAAAGTCTCTTCTGTATGACAAGAACGGCGAAGAACACTACAATCTGATCTCGGCCCTGCATAAGTCGATGCGCAATTCCGATGCGGATGCTTCCGTATACTGGCTTGCGCGCATGCTGGAAGCCGGAGAGGATCCCATCTATATCGCAAGACGCGTCACGCGTTTTGCTTCCGAGGACGTGGGCCTTGCGGATACCAATGCGCTGCAGGTTGCAGTGGCAGCTTTTGAAGCCTGCAGGCTCATCGGCATGCCGGAGTGCTCCGTGCACCTCACGGAAGCCGTGATATATATGGCCCTGGCACCGAAGTCAAATGCCATGGAAGCTGCGTATTTCGCTGCCCGCGATGCTGCCAACCAAAACATGGCAGAGCCGGTGCCCCTGCACATACGCAACGCCCCGACACAGCTGATGAAGGATCTTGACTACGGCAAAGGCTATATGTATGCGCATGATTATGAAGAGAAGATCACAGCCATGAGCTGCCTGCCCGAAAGCCTGGAGGGCAGCGAGTTCTATACCCCCACCGACCAGGGCAATGAGAAAGCTTTTGCAAAGAGATTAAAAGAGATCAAAAAGTGGAAAGCCGAACATAAAGTACCTTATACATCATGCACTAACAATCATATTGAAAATCGCCTTCCTGTATGATATTATTACCAAAACAGTCGTCTTTATAGAAAACGCGATTAAAACAGCGTAATTCCGACTGATCATATCGGCTGATCATATGACATACAGGGGGAGATCATTATGAGTTCAGACATTTCGAAAAAAACCCGCGGAAGCTATCCCGCATTCTTTTCCAAGATGAGCACAAAGATCACACTTCTGATCAGCTGCATCGTGTTCCTGACCGTACTTGTCCAGTTCATCGCAGCTTCCAGACGTGCTTCATCGGCAATGGAGGAAACCTATTTAAACTATGCACAGAATCTTGCGGAAGAAGCTGCCATAGGCGTTGATTTTGCCACAGAATTCGGCGAAGAAGCATACGGCGGCTACGCAAAAAACCTTGCCGAGGAGGCAGCCATCTCCATCGACTTTTCCAAAGAATTCGGAGAGACAGTCTATAAAGCATATGCTCTCAACATGGCGATAGAAGTAGCAAAGTGCATAGATATCGCAACCGATGCCAATGAGGAAACACTTTCCACAAGAAAACTCAACACTATATTGAAAGACGTAAATATAAAGGACGTTGAGGGTTCCTACGCTTACATGGTATCACCCGACGGCACCATGCTCTGGCATCCCACTGCAGAAAAGATAGGCAACCCTGTTGAAAACGCCGCTGTCAAACAGATAGTCGCAGACCTGCAGGCCGGCAGGAAGGTTGAAGACGGCTCCGTTCTCTATGAGTACAAGGATGCGCTGAAGCTCGCCGGTTACGCCTTTACCAAAGAAGGCAACATCCTGATAGTAACAGCCGACTATGACAAGTTCATGAAGATAGATTATGATACCCTTCTCGGGAACATAACCATTGACGGCGTCGAAGGTTCCTATGCCTATATGGTAGCCCCGGACGGCACCATGCTCTGGCACACCAACCCCGACAAGATCGGCCAGCCTGTTGAGAATGCTGCTGTCAAAGGCATCGTTGCAGATCTGCAGGCAGGCAAAACTGTCGATGACGGATACTGTATCTATGAATACAAAGGCGCTCTCAAGCTCGCAGGTTATTCCTTCAGCGCAGACGGCAATATCGTGCTCGTGACCGCAGATTATGACAAGCTGATCCGCATCGACTACGACAAGCTTATCGGTGAAATCGAGATCTCGGGAGTTGAGGGTTCATACGCATACATGGTTGCTCCGGACGGCACCATGCTCTATCATACCAATCCCGAAAAGATAGGCCAGCCCGTTGAAAACGCTGCAGTCAAAGGCATCGTTGCGGATCTGCAGGCAGGCAAAACCGTTGAGAACGGTTCCTGCTCATATGAATACAAAGGTGCATACAAGATTGCAGGCTATGCCTTTACGAAAAACGGCAACATCGTTATCGTTACCGCAGACAGGAACGTGATGATGGACAGTCTTGCCAGAATGCAGAAAGCCCTTATCGGCTACGGCATACTCTGCATCATCGTATCGGTTACCCTCGTTGCCTTCTTCACCGGCTTTATGCTGAAGGCTCTTGAGCGTATAGTTCCCATCATCAATAAGACAGCGGAATTTGATTTCACGCCCGGCGGCAATTCCGATAAACTTGTAAACAGAAAAGATGAGATAGGCCTCATCGCCTCGGCTCTTGCAAGGACAAGAAGCAGCTTAAGAAGCATGGTGGAAGACATCTCGGCTACAGGCGAAAGCATTGACAGCAACGTTGAGGACCTGCGCACGACCATAGAAAAAGTCGGCACCGTATGCGCCGACAACTCAGCATCCACCCAGGATCTGGCAGCCGCGATGCAGGAGACTGCCGCTACCACTACCATGATCAACCAGAACGTTGAAAACATTCAGGAAAGTGCACACGGTATCGACACCCTGGCTGCGGACGGCTCAAAGCTCTCACGCGAAGTTGTAACAAGGGCTGCAGAACTTGCTTCCACTACCAAAAAAGCCAGCAAAGAAACCATCGACATGTACGAGGACGTCAAGATCAAATCGGAAGAGGCCATCCAGGCATCAAAGGCAGTCAACAAGATCAACGAGCTTGCCAATGCCATCATGGCCATCTCCTCACAGACCGGCCTTCTCGCCCTTAATGCTTCGATCGAAGCAGCAAGAGCAGGCGAAGCAGGCCGCGGCTTTGCAGTCGTTGCTTCCGAGATAAGCAATCTTGCCACCCAGACCTCCGAAACAGTCAAGAACATAGGCTCCATAGTAGACGAAGTTAACAGCGCCGTAGACAAGATGAGCGACTGTCTGACACATACTACCGCCTTCCTGGAAACAAACGTACTTTCCGACTACAGAAAATTCGGCGAAGTCAGCGTCCAGTACAGGGATGATGCAGACACCTTCGGCGGCAGCATGGACAACATAAAGAACAGCGTCGAGAACCTGACCAGAGAGATCGAAAAGATCGCAGGCGCCATCTCCGGAATAGACACAACAGTCGGCGATACGACCGTCGGCGTTACCGGCATCGCCGAACGTACCGCAGAAATGTCGGAAGAAACCTCCGACAGCCTCACCAAAGTCGACACCTGCAAACAGGCCGTCTCCGACCTTAACAACATCATCGGCAGATTCAGCCTGTAAACCGACATACGGGCCGGCCCCCTTGTCCTTTTACTGTATCATACGACACAGGCCGCAGGCATTAAGATCCTGCTAAATCGTTCCGCACATCAATTCCGCCATGCACGTGCTTCACATTGGCTTGAGGAAGGAATGAATATAGTGGAAATATCCGTTTTGCTTGGTCATGAACAGCTGGCAACAACAATGCGTTATCTGGACATCAGTACGGATGATCAGATAAAAGCAATGGCGACATTAGAAGATGAAAACGAAAGGACCGGATTTTACTCCGATCCCTATCTTTTTCAGAAGTCCATCGCTCTAATACCTATCCAAATCGCTGATAAATTACGCGATTTAGATAAGCATTAAGTATCCTGCCTTTTGAACAAATCATCTAACACTACTTGTTTTTGTACAATTCCGCTATACGGGTTAGCCTCCACTCCATATGTTGCCACAAAAACAATCTGTATTGCC
>JAIKYA010000090.1 GCA_024683645.1 Lachnospiraceae bacterium | reverse complement strand
TCGTGTTTTGGGCAAACGGAAACCGGAGCTTGTCAGACCGTATATAGAACTGCTGCAAAAGATATCAGAGACAGACGAGAATCAGGTGGTACGAATACACTGTCTGGGTGCTATCAAGGCGACGGGGAGATAATACGAAGTATACATCAAAATGCTTCATTGTAAGGGATTTAATGTGGAGAGAATGAAACGAGGACTGTAAATGAATATGACGGCATAAGAAAGTATAAAGATAATCTATATGAATTGGCATCTGAAAAAAAGGTGATCAGACAGTTTTGAAGAGGTAATGGAGCGTTTTATGACAAATACTAAGTTTAGGAGGTAAATATGATAAAGATCTACGGAATGCCTACATGTCCATATTGTGATTATGTTCACGAACAGATAGTGGGAAGAGAAGGTGAGTTCGAGTATATAAACATCGGAGAGAACATCCGCAATATGAGTGCATTTATGAGAATGCGTGATGAAAGCCCGGTATTTGATCACTGTAAGGAGACTGGTGATGTCGGGATCCCCGCATTCGTATTTGAGGATGGAACGATATCTATAGATCCGGCAGATGCAGGATTGATCGAATACGGATCGCCGGCGGCCTGCTCGATTGAAGATCACCGGAGTGGGAGAAAGGGATGTTAATCGGAGAAGAGCATATAGATTGCGTTCCAAATTGTTAAGAACAAAATGATGGGTAGATAAATATGAAATATGCGATCATATCTGATATACATGGGAATTTTCCGGCAATGCAGGCTGTTTTGAAAGATGTTAAAGAGCAGGGAATATCGAGTTTCATTTTTGCGGGTGATTATTGTATCAGCGGTCCCTGGCCGGATGAGTGTATAGATGCGATCAGGGCAATTCCTGAAAAGCATATTATAAGAGGAAATGAAGAGAAGTATCTGGAAAATCTTATTGATAAGGATCAGTCCCTTTGGAAAGACGGACAGATGCAGGTTTCGTACTGGTGTTATAGAAATCTGAGCAGGAAAAATCTTGATTATCTTTTGGCGCTGCCGAACAGAGTTGACTTAGAATGCAATGGTATGAAGATCCATGTTGCTCATTCTTCTGTGGATTTTCTTGGGACATATCCTTTTTATACATGGAACTCAGTTACCGTTGCAAATAGAAGCAGGCAGAGTGATCGTGTACCTGAACAGATACTGGCAGATATGAGCAGTGAGCGTGATAATGATCCTTCATTTCAGGAAGCGGTGGCCAAACTTGAAAGAGGAATATATATATTCGGTCATTCGCATGTACAATGGCATTATACGGATAAGAACAGAGGCATCTATCTTATCAATCCCGGATCCTGCGGTCTGCCACTGGATGGGATACAAGACAGTGTTCCCTATACTGTTACGGAGATTACCGACGCAGGAGAGGTCTTTACCAAAGAACAGAGAGTTCCTTTTGATAAGGATAATTATAACAGAGAGGTTATGCAGACTACGCAGTACAGCGAAGCCAATGTCTGGAGCCGGGTGATACTGAGAGAACAGGCGACAGCTCTGGAGCATATGTACTTCTTTCTGGATTTTGTTGAGCAGTATGCAAAGGAATTGGGAGACGAAAGAAGGCCTTATGCCCTTGATACCTGGGAGAATGCTTTTAGGATCTGGGATAGGAAGATGGAAGCGACGGAAAAGTAAATGAACAAAATCATTGAAAGACTTGAGGAAATCGTTGAAAATGTGCCGTCAAAAGACAGCAGAGGACATTCTGAAGAGCAAAAAGAAGAGTATTACAATACTCTTGAAATGGCAGAAGATGCTTTTCTTGATATTGTAGAAGAGGTGTTACGGGGAAAACTTTGGCTGGAGCCGGGAATACTTGACGAGATCTGCAGACTTGCCATAAAAGAAGACGGGGCTTATGCTGATGGTGAGGATAAAGGATACTCGAATTATCAGGACAGATTGCCCTTTAGGCTTTATGAAAATCTCAACTTCTGGACTATACCGATACCGGAGATACTCATTGACGAGATCAGGAAGCATCTTCCGAAGATTAAGCTTTGAAAAGAATTATAGAAAATAGAGGAGAATGAAAGAGAGGGCTGCCCTGCAGAGATGAGGGCGGCCCTTTTTATGTTATCAAAAACAAATGTCTAGTCTTATTTGAAATCATCGCTTTCTAAAGGCCGTGGAAGGAAAGAAGGCAACGGAAAATCTGAAACAGATCGAAATCATTGCTTTCTAAAGGCCGTGGAAAGAAAGAAGGCAACGGAAAATCTGAAACAGATCGAAATCATCGCTTTCTAAAGGCTGTGGAAGGAAAGAAGGCAACGGAAAATCTGAAACAGATCGAAATCATTGCTTTCTAAAGCTTGCGGAAGGAAAGAAGGCCGTAAAATGGATCATTATCCGGCTGCCGGAGGATAAGCGGATCCGCCCCCGGCCGGCGAGAGCTTTGGAGGGAGATGATCCGGAGATGATACAGCTAAAGTTACAAGCGGAAAGGGAGAAAAGAATAACGCAGAAGATGAGCTTATAGTAAGCGTACAGAGTTGATAAAAGCTTGAAAGAAGAAATGACAGCATGTAAAATGGTTTTTGTGTAGTACCAATAGAGAAACGTCAGGCGGTTAACCCTCCGATTATATAGAAAGCTGAAACGGAATCTGAAGAAAGGATGGGGAAGGAAAATGCAAGCTTATGACGAAATTGAAAGGAAAGATTATTACGATAAATCTCGTGAATATGTAATTAAGCACGAAAAAAGATGATGATACGGTTGAGTTTGGGGTGTAAAGCAGATGATGCAATATGAATCAATAATCGGTGGTGCTGACGGACCGACTATATTTTTTCTTGCCGGACAGCTTGGCCTGAAATGGCTGAACCTTTTTGGACTGATCATAGTTGTTCTTTTGCTGATACCGAATATTATATATGCAGTAAAGCATAGCGGGCAAAATACCGGGCAGGCAAAGAGCCTTATTATCGTTTTAGAACAGATAGGGCGATACGGATGTATGTTTCTGATGGTGTTTAATATCGGAATAGCAGAGTTCGGTTTTTCGGCAATCGGACTCTTTCTGATATATCTTGCTGGCAATACAGTACTGCTTATTTCTTATTTAATAATATGGATGCTGTATTTTAAAAAGCAGACATATAAGAGACGGATGGCGCTGGCTGTTATACCGGTCTGTTTGTTTATGCTCAGCGGGATCACTATGCGCCATTATCTGCTGGTCATATTTGCGCTGATATTCGGATATGCTCATATCCGTATAACAAAAGACAGTGCAGAGGAGTAAAAGAGCACCCGGGGACAGGTACCGAACAGATATCTTATTGACATTTAGCTGATTTAACAGTACAATTTGGTTTTGTTTGCAATCGGGTCTGCCGTTAGAGTTTATTGGTTTGTAACGGCGATGGATATTTACCTGTTATAGTAGTTTTCAAAAGGGGGCTTTGAGAAGTGAAGGCGAAAAAAAAACTGGTGGTTTTATTGTGTTTTTTTTTGGCGTTGATCGCTCTTTACTTCGGATGGGTTCATTATATGGATCATATCAGGGCGAAATATGCGGATATTTCGGTCAGCTCCAGAAAAAGTATAGTGTATGACGCCACGCAGGAGATCAGGGAAGCCGAGGCGAATTATACAGATGAGCAGTTTGAAAAGAAGACAGAGAAAGTAGAAGGATATAAGGCATCACAGCATAAGATTTCCCTTATCATTGCGGGGTTGACAACCCCTGCGGAAATGCAGAAGATCCTTGATCTGCTGGATGAATACAGTATTAAGGCGACGTTCGCCTGTGAAGGGATATCCGCATCGGAAATCCCGGATACCGTGAGAGAGATCAAAGATCGGGGAAATATACTTGCAAATTATGGTATGAGCGGCGAAGAACACTGGGAAGAGCTCGATGATGCGTCGATCATCGACACAGTTGCCCGCACGCAGGCGATCATAAAAGGAATAACCGGCGAATATCCTGAGTATGCTATCGGAAACTCTACAGTCGTAAATGATAATATTCTTTATCTTACAGCATGTGCAAATATAGATCATTATATATCATCAACGGGATTTCTTAATCCATCAAGTTTTAAGGATTTCGGTGAAGCTCTTGGATTTGTTGAAAAAACAGCAGGAGGGTCAATAATCTGTTTCAAGATAGATGATAATCTTGATGAAACAGAGTATGAACCGTTTGAAGTTGATGAAAGGCCGGCAGACGATAAACAGGCTTCTGTTAAAAGGGACGAACAGACAGTAAAGATGTCTGCAGCAGAATCAATAGAATTACTTCTCGAGGCTCTGTATACTACAGAGACAGCAGTTGTTCCCCTTGATGATCTTCATAATGAGCCTGATCCTTCTATAGATAAAATGTTTTCAGATATGGAAACAGCTGCTGATTATGAAGTGGAAAGATCAGAGATGCAGGATCCCGGGTTTCTCGGAGGGGCACTGTTTATCGGAGATTCACTTACACTGGCGCTTTCTTATTATCCTGTAGTTGATGAGAATGCCATATTCTGTGCATATAAATCAATTACGCCGACGCAGTTTGTAAATAATCTCAAGGTCAGTGATGCAGACGGGAGAGAAACGGCAGTATGGGATGAAGTATGCAGCAAAAATCCCGAAAAGATATATATCCTGCTGGGGACAAATGCTCTGGCAAGCGGAAGCAATAAGTCATTTATCGTATATTATGAAAGACTGATCGATATGCTAAAGGAACAGTTTCCAGATATACCTGTTTATGTGGAAGGACTGCCGCCTGTAACGAAAGAAGTATCCGATACACGTATAACGTTAAATAACGGACGTATAAGAAAGATAAATGTTGAGATTGCCAAAATGGCAACGGAAAAGAATTGTTATTATATCGATCTTTATTCAGCACTGGCTGATTCGGAAAAAGCGCTTCCCAAAGCAATAGCGCAGGACGACGGAATACATATGAATCAGGAAGGCTGTCAGATGTGGATCGATCATCTTCTTACTCATAAAGCGAAAGAAGGAAAGAAATAATAATGGAGTTTATCGATAATATCATAAATAAACATAAGAATAAAGAAGATGTGTTTCTTCATGTGAAGAGTGACAGAAGATCTCTTCCGGATGTTCCTTCTGTTGGCGGAAAGAGAATGCTGACGGATCGAAGAGGAGGTATGGAAGCATCTGATGAATCATTCACAGAGCAGATGGGGAAAAGACAGCTGGGAATAAGATACCTCAATGAATATGAAGTACGTGTCACCACGCAAAAGAATAAAAAGAAGGAAAGCTTCATCGTGCAGTCTTTTGATGTATCTATGACAGGAATAGGTATCTGCGTGACGGAAAACGAAAAAGATGCTCTTGAAGAAGCAGAGAAGATCCGTCTGAAATTTCATGTTGAACCAGGTTCGATGCCTGAAGGATTTGAAATGAATATAAATACCTTTGCCAGGGTAGCAAGGTTTCAGGAAACAGATTCGGGAAATTATCATGTGGGATTGGTATTTACAGAGAATCTCTCAAGCTATGTAAAAAAGAGAAAAGACAGATATGTTCTTACCATGTCTTCAACTCTCCTGTTCGCGATCAGTCTGTTCATACTGTTGATGCGTTCGGAAAGTATCATATATCTGAAGTATAACTTCATTTTATATTTATATAGTATCATTACTGCTGTTTTTCTGCTTAGCCGTTATTTGTTCGGAGCACTATACAGGCCTGTAAAGATAGACCCGGGTTTTACCCCCGGAGTATCGATCGTAATTCCTTGTTTTAATGAAGAAGAGTGGATCAAAAGGACTATATTGAGCTGTATCAATCAGAATTATCCCTCGGACAAACTGGAGGTTATTGTTGTTGATGACCGTTCTTCTGATAATTCCGTTGAAAAGATCAGGGAAGTGATAGATGATCTGGAAAAAACCGAGGAAGAAGGGTTTAAGATCAATGAAAGGGTGCGTTTGATCGTTCAGCCTCAAAATCTTGGGAAAAGGGAAGCTCTTGCTGCGGGGCTGAAAGATGCAAAGCATGAATATGTAGTATTTGTTGATTCAGACAGCTTTCTGGATCCTGCCGCAATAAGAAATATAGTGCAGCCCTTTAAAGACCCTAAAATGGCAGGGGTAACGGGAAGGACCGATGTTGCGAATACATATACCAATTCGCTGACCAAGCTGCAATCTGTAAGATATTATATTGCATTCAGGATAATGAAAGCCGCAGAAAGTTATTTCCACTGTGTAACATGCTTATCAGGCCCGCTGTCGTGCTATAAAAAAGAAGTAGTACTTGAAAAGCTGGACAAATGGCTTGGTCAGAAATTTATGGGACAAAAGGCAACTTTTGGTGATGACAGATCATTGACAAATATCATGCTTCGGGATCACAGGACTTATTATCAGGACACGGCGATATGTTCAACCATTGTTCCCAAAAGCCATAAAACGTTCCTTACTCAGCAGATGAGATGGAAAAGATCGTGGCTGAGAGAATCTTTTATAGCGGGCAGGTTCATATGGAGGAAAGAGCCCTTTGCATCTCTGTTCTTTTATATAGGCCTGATGGTTCCTATCCTGGCACCGGTCATAGTTATTTATAATCTGCTTTATGTTCCGATCACAACTCATGCATTCCCGACAACCTTTGTTATAGGAATGATAATGATGGCAATGATGATGAGTTCTGCCCAATTGTTCCTGAGAAAAAGTACGACCTGGATATACGGTTTTTTGTTTTGCCTGTATTATGAAGCTGTTCTTTTATGGCAGATGCCTATAGCTATATTGACATTCTGGAAGTCGACATGGGGAACAAGAATGACAACCAATGATATAGAATACATGGAGAAAAAGAAGAAAAAAAGAAATGCAAAAAGTGAAGGAAAAGAATAAAAAAAGAAAATGGTTTGAGACAAAAACGGATGTTAGAGTCTTTATAAGGTCTGTGATCGAACTGGTGATCATCGGACTTGTTGTATTTATGCTTATACGGCTGTTCAGATCTCAAAATGAATATGCTCATTTTGACAGAAATGATGATAATACCGTGACAGGAAAGGATAATGGATTTATCTGCATTTCATATCTGGGGATCGATCGCAGCGGAACAGATACCCTCGTTTCGGTTAAGAATTATGAAAAACAGCTCAGTGCGCTCAAAGCTTTGGGATATGTCACCATTACCCAACAGGATATAATAGACTATTACGAAAAGGGAGAAGCGCTGCCGGAAAAGGCACTTTTCCTGGTTTTTGAGGATGGAAGGGTGGATACAGCCCTCTATTCACAGCCCGCTCTCGAACAGAATAATTATATCGCCACAATGCTCAGCTATGCAGATAACCTGACGATAAAAGATTCGAAAAAGCTCAGCTCGAAAGATCTTGTCAAGCTTGAGAAGAGCAGTTATTGGGAGAATGGTACAAACGGATACAGACTGTCATATATAAACGTATTTGACCGATACGGAAGATTTCTAGGAGAGATGGATTCGCTTGAGTACAATTCGGTTAAGAAGTATCTCGGAAGAGAGTACAATCATTATCTGATGGATTACTATCGTGATGAAGATTATATGCCGCTTGAGACTTATGACGGAATGAAAGAGAGGATCAGCTATGATTATGAGCTGATGAAGGAAACTTATACAAAAGAACTTGGATATGTTCCAGGATTATATATATTAATGCATTCGAATACGGATATGTTTGGCAATAATGTACGCGTCAGTGAAGTAAACAGAGAAAACATGGAAAATCTGTTTTCGCTGAATATTAACAGAGAGGGATATTCGGTAAATACTATAGATACAGATATGTTTGATCTTACAAGATTACAGGCCCAGCCGTATTGGACTGTCAATCACCTGCTTATGAGAATATGGGACGATCTGGATGAATCCGAAAAAAGCAATATAATGTTTGTAAAAGGAGACAAGGCCAGGGCAGATTTATGGGATACTCAGGCAGGAGTATCGGAATTTGAGGATAATGAAATCTATCTGGTATCGCTTCCGGATGGCAGGGGATTGCTTTCACTTAAGGACAGTTCGGAATATAAGGACGTTAAAGTAGAAACCTCTCTTACCGGAAATTATTGCGGTGATCAGTCTATAATACTGCGCAGCGATGGTAACAGTGACAGCGGGATAAAGATAACATTTCGTATAAGGGATATGATAGTAAGCGATAATGGGACTGAGATCGCAAAGGTAAATCTTGACGAGATCATGGGAACGGAGTATGTCTCGGTAGAAGAAGATGAAAGGAATTCTCTGGCGGGAGAATATAAGATGCGCTCCGGCAGTGCCGAAACCTGGGAAGAGGGAATGGCCTACAGCATGGAGGGGAAGGAGATTTCGGAACAGGCTGTCAGGACAGTTAAAGATGGAGCTGATCCGTATGTTCCGGTCATTGAAACTCATATACCCGCAAAATGGGATGTTGTTATAAAGCTGAAAGAGGATAAGCTTAACATATCCGTAAACGGATATGAGGCATTGAAAGATCGTAAGATCAATACCCTGTCTGCCGGGGCTGTAAAACTTGAGTCTGCAGTGCTTCAGGAAAAGGAATATAATCAAAGAAATATCAGTGATGATGTTTATGAAGGACACTATGGCGATCTGGTGATCACAAGCCTTGCCTCGGAAGATAATGATACGGTTTTGTATGATAACAGGCTTCATGGAAAAGAATACGCAGGTCATTCGCTTGCGGTCTGGTGGAATAAAACTATAGATTGGTTTGTGGAGAATCTGTAATAAAATGAAAGATCGTTTCATTTTAACAATCTTAATGCTTATATTGCTCACTGCATGCGGCAGGAAGGGAGATACCGGGATCGGTACCTCCGGTGAGGATGAAAACGGTACTATAGTACAGAACGTGCATTCCGAAACACCGTATAACAGCGATCAAGATGACAGCAGAAATATTATCAAAAAGGCAGCATGGTGTGTATACTGGGATCCGGATACGGCGGATGATGCTGATAAGTATTCACAATATTCCGATCTGGTGATATTCGGATGTATATATTCGGAGGATTATAAGATATATATACCGGAAAAGCTGGACGAACTCACATCGAAATTCAGCGACGGAAATCTATCCGACAAGCATGAAATATATATTTCATTCATAAATGATATTATTCATCCTGATGGCAGTTCGACGCAGAAGTCCGCGGATTTTATACGGGATGTATTAACAGACGGGGAATTGTCGGACATGATCATCGATGATATGATAAAACAGGCTAAGAGCATAGGATCTGACGGGATCGAACTGGATTACGAAAATATACATAAGTGTGATGATCTATGGGACGAGTATACTGGTTTTGTATCTGAATTGTATTCAAGGACGGTTTCCGAGAAAATGAAGCTGAGGGTGGTCCTTCCGGTATCAACACCGGTAGATGAAATGGATCTTCCGGAGGGACCGCAGTATGTTGTGATGTGCTACAATCTTTACGGAAATCACAGCGGCCCCGGGCCGAAAGCGGATGAAGGATTCCTGAAAAACACGTATAATAAATTTAAAAGTATTGATGCGGATTACGCGCTCGCCAACGGCGGATTTGAATGGGGACCTGACGGAAAAACGATCCGTTCTCTCACGTCAGAGAGCGCGAAAGCTCTTGCTGAAGAGAAAGGAGCCGGGGTAAAGCGTGAGGACAATGGTGCCCTGAGTTATTCATTTGATTCAGAGGAAGGGATACATACAGTATATTACGGGGATGAATATACTGTTGATATATGGAGCAATATGCTGCTGGAAAATGCAGATGGAGATATAGGGATAGATCTGTGGAGACTGGAATGATCATATCGGAGGTAAGAAGCATGAAGAAAAAGATAATCCTGTTTTTGACTATGTTGACTTGTATGTGTTCATTTAATGCCTGTGGTTCGGATAAGAGTGAGACAGAGGAAAGTGCCGCTGTAATATCCATAGATGATGTAGTCGATAAGATCAAGGCAGTAAATCCGGTTACCGATGAAAGGATAATTGACGATTTTGCTGTAGAAAATGAAATGGTACTTGATCCGGAAATCATTGATGAATACAGAGGGGTGGTAACTAACTCACAGAGTGACTGTTCTTTGATATTTGTAGCAAAAGCAAAAGAAGGAAAGGTAAGAGAGCTAAAACAGCAACTGTCAGACTATCTGGCAGGGTTGACAGCAAATGATCTGTACGTGGAGTTTGCTGATAAAATAGAGAAAACGAAGCAGGCAAGAGTATATATTTACGGTGATTATGCGGTTCTTGCGATAGCAGGACTGAATGTAGATAATGAAGATGTGGTAAATGCCATAAAAGAGGCGTTTGAGGGATAACAGCTATGCTCTTTAACAGTACAACGTTTTTATTATTCTTTTTTCCGGCAGCTATACTGTTGTACCATATAGTACCGGGTAAAATGAAAAACGCGGTTCTTCTGTCAGAGAGTATTATTTTTTATTCATTTGGTGCACTCAGGTATCTGCCTGTATTATCGATCCTTATCGTAACAGACTATATTCTGGCTCTGTATCTTGGTTCATCAAAGTCCGGCCATAACGGAAAACGGATCATTCTGGTTTTAAGCATAGTTATAAATCTGGCTCCGCTTATGATATTCAAGTACGGTACATACCTGTCGGATCTGTTAGCAAGCATCGGGCGCGGAGATTTTGAGATGCCCGATATCATTCCTCTGGGTGTAAGTTACGCTACATTCAAATCGATCAGTTATCTTTGTGATGTATATAAGGGCAAATGCAGGCCGGAAAAGAATCCGGTGGATTATGCCGCATATGTATTGATGTACCAGCAGATAATAGTCGGCCCTATCATCCGGTATATTGATATAAAAGACGCGCTCAAACAGAAAGGATCAAGGTTTGAAACCGGCAGATGTGCGGAGGGGATACGGCAGTTTGTATACGGTCTTGCAAAGAAGGTTGTTCTCGCAGATTCGCTTGGACTGATGTGGCAGGAAATCGCAGCGGAGAACGGTATGGATCTTTCACTGGCATCGTCGGGGCTGGCATGGTTCGCGGTCTTATCATTTTCACTGCAGTTATATCTGGATTTTTCAGGTTACTCTGATATGAGTAACGGTCTGTCGAAGATAATGGGATTCGAATGTAGGGAGAATTTCGATTATCCGTATTGTGCGGATAGTTTTTCGCTTTTTTGGAGAAAATGGCATATCACTCTGACAGAGTGGTTCAGGGATTATATTTATATCCCGCTTGGAGGAAACAGAAAGGGGATCTTCAGACAGATCATCAATATGTTTATCGTATGGATACTTACGGGAATATGGCATGGATCAACAGCCAATTTTCTGATCTGGGGTGTATATTGCTTTATCATACTTGTTGTTGAAAAATACATACTTGCCGGAGTGTTAAAGAAAAAATATGCCGGCAGACTGTTCACCATAGCTGCCGCTGTTATAGGGTGGGCTGTTTTTGCATCTCATGGAAGGGTAAACCTCACCGTCCTGCTTAAAAGAATGTTTTCTTTTTCAGGAGGGATTTCTGCTTTATATTATATTAGGAATTACGGTATCATATTCATTCTCGCATTGTTAGTATCGGGAGGAATATATAGATATTTAAAGAAGACGTTATTACGTAATGTCAGGATTGAAAATGCTGTTTCGCTTCTGCTGATATTTGTATGTTTTGCATATGTGGTCGGAAATACAAATAATGCTGCGCTATATGCAGTTTTCTGATAAACGATATGAAAGATGATAATATGCGGTCCGTTGAATTAAATAATAAGATTTTTATAATTTTGGCAGCGATGTTTATCGTCGTGCTCTCTTTGGCAACGATCATACTTCCGAATGCGGATATCCTGTATGAGGAGAACAGGAAGGCAGTTTCAATGCCGCATTTGTCTATGGATGTACTGGCAGACGGCAGTTACGGTGAACAGTTTTCATCACACATTAACGACAATGTTGCACTGCGTCAGTTTTGGATAAAAACAAAGTGCTTCGCAGATGAAATGATAATGATGAAGACCGAGGAAAACGGTATCCTGATAGGTAAAGAGGCCAGACTCTTTGCAAAGGATTTTAAAGGATATGGGAGTGACAGCCGCTTAGACAGGAATATTGATGAGATTACGGCATTTGCTTCCGAAAGTGATATCCCGGTAAGTGTTATGATAATTCCTTCAGCTGCTTCGATAAATCCCGAGAAGCTACCCGCTCATGCGCCGCAGGAGCCGGAAGCTGAAAAAATATCAGAGATCAATAACAGGCTTTCCGGAGTGTGCAGAGTTGTGGATCTGTTTCCGGTCTTAACGGAACATAACACGGAATACATATATTATCGAAATGATCATCACTGGACAACACTGGGGGCTTATTATGCTTATAATGAATTGGCAGAAAGCCTCGGTAAGGATGCCGTATATTATGATTGGAAGAATGCTAAGGAAACGGATGGATTTTTTGGTACCCATTATGCCAAGTCAAGATATTTTAAAGCGGAGCCTGATAAGATAATGTATTTTCCGTCTGATACAACTATCAGTATCAAGAGAGTTTCCGGAGATGCAGAGTTTGAAGAAGAAAAGCAGACACCACTGATCAATGAAGATAAACTTGCCGGATATGACAAGTATTCGGCGTTTCTGGATGGAAACAATGCTTATTCGGTAATTTCGGGAAATGGAACGGGACGTATTCTGATAGTAAAGGACAGTTTTGCAAATTGTCTTGTTCCGTTCATGGCAGATGATTTTGAACAGATAGGCATAGTAGATTACAGAAATTACTCATACGGACTCCGCAAACTGGCAGAGAAAGAGCATTATGATAATATACTGATAGTATATTCGTATGCGGCCCTTGAAACAGACAGCAGAGTGGTATATATAAACCGGCCCGAAGAGTAGAAAACTCTGTCTGCTCAGGGCTTGATCTTTTGGTAATAGAAACAGGCCAGCTGCGTCCTGTCGCGGAGATCGAGCTTTGAGAGGACCTGGCTCATCATATTGCGTACCGTTCCCTCGCTTAAGAACATGGTGTCGGCTATCTCTTTATTGGAGAGGCCGTCAGCAACAAGTTCGATAAGCTGTTTTTCTTTATCACCTATACCGTATTTCGCGTAATCAAACTGTTCTTTTCTGTTAAGAAGATCCGGCAGACGGTCTACTATCTTTCCGCCGAAGACGATCTGGCCCTTGGAAACAGCTCTGCAGCTGTCTGCCAGCGCCTTGCAGTCCTGTTTGATTATATAGCCTTTAGCACCTATCTTCAGAGCCTTGTTGATGTATTCGTCATCCAGGAAAGTGGTAAGGAAGAGCACTTTTATATCCGGATCGCCCGCGAGCATTTTTTCTGCGGCTTCAAGACCGTTCATGCCGTCCATGCGTATATCCATGACGATCACATCGGGCGTATGTTTTCTTGCATATTCAACAGCCTCTGCACCTGAAGACAGAGTGTCTGCCACTTCAATATCATCTTCCGAATCAAGTATTACCTTAAGAGAAGAAGATACAAGAGGATCGTCATCTACTATAAGTATCTTTATCATGTTTTTTTGACCTCCGGTTTCGGTAAAGTTGTTATGATCTCAAAACCTTCCGCATTACTGATAAGGCTTGCCCGCCCACCGAGGCTTTTTGCGCGAGTCGCGATATTTGTAAGTCCCAGTCCTCCGGATGAAAAATACTCATCCGTCAGGAGCAGTTCTCTCTCGGGATTAGAGCCGTTATCCCACACGCGGACCCTCCAGAAGGTATTGTTCTCGATCACTTCGATGCGGACCTTATCGCCTTTGCTGTACTTGGAGATATTGGTAACGGCTTCTTTAATGATACCGAGTATAACGCTTTTTGTATTATTGTCCGCCGGAGAATCGATGGACGTAGTGATATCCGTATCGAAAGACTGCGGAAGAGTGCCGGCTATCTCATGTATGGCAAGGGACAGATCGATAGAATCATCATGGAGCTCATGAACACTTTTGCGTATCCCTGTCATTGCGAGGTCAAGAGTTTCACTGACGGATGCCAGCTGTTCGGAAACTTTCGGATCCTTGTTTATGATACTCAGCGCCTGTACCTGTACGATAACTCTGGTTATCATATGTCCGACGTTATCATGTATCTCGCGGGCGATCCTGTTGCGTTCCTTAAGCCGTGCGAGATATACCTCGTTATCGGCGTTTTTCATTATCTCCTCGCCGAGGCGTTTCGTATTTATGAAATCCTCCCTGGCGTTGTCATAACGGTCTATCAGGCTGTGCTCGCTTTTTTTATGACTGGAAGTCTTTACTGCGTGGTAGACAGCAAGCAGAGTGAAGAAAAACAATATGTATCCTGCATTGCCGCAGGTGAGTATGAGCTCTTCCGCGATAAGTGCGAGCATGATAAATATGCTGAGATACGGTTCGGCTTTTTCGGGTTTTTTAAAAGCCGAATAAAGCGAATATGCGACAGCCGGAGCTGCTGTCAGCAACGGGGGTACAAAAAGCGAAGTGATGATAAGTGCCGCGCATAGAAGGTATGCAGTCATTGCATCTTTTCTGAGTTCCGTAAGCAGCAGTACGGCAAGTGTGATAAGGATCCATATGATGGATGCTTCCTTGGAAAAAGCCGAGGAGAGCATGTAAGTTGAAAACATGCACCCCCCGAGAAGTATAAGCTTGTCTGAAACTGTCCATCGCATGAAGTTATTATATCACATTATGGAATGATGCTCCATTTAGCATTTCATACCTTGCCAAGCCTTGATGATTTGACGAAAGCCGCTGCGAGGGCTATTACTACCGCAAAGAGTGCCTGTACTCCCAGACAGAGGATAAGCCTGTGCTGATCAAAGGCTACTCCTGAAGGAGGGTAGGTCATGTTGTTGGCATATACTGACCAGTAGAAGGGCATGAATCTGGCGAGCTTTAATACGTTTTCTCCTATGAGCCACTGCGGGACAAAAACTCCGCAGGCAAAACACATGGACAGTGAAACTATATTCGTGATCATGGAGAGGCTGTTGGAGCTGATATTGAACGAGGTCAGCAGTGAAGCTATGGAACAGCCTGTAAGCATGGTAACGAATGAGTTTATGAGGATAAGCCACCAGTAATCATGAAGTATAGCTGTATCGTGTCCAAAGACGATGTTTATAATGATGAATATAAACCATATAAAGATACCTGCTGTTATCAGTCCCAGCGTGTTTGTAAGGCTGACGCTCTTTCTGCTGACACATGAAGCTTCGATCCGTCTTCCGACGTTCTCATCATTGTTGGCTATTATGGTATGACCTACACCGAGAGCCAGGAAGCCGAGAGCCAGATAGCAGAAGAACTGGTTCATCTGGAATACGACAAGCTCATTGCCTGATCCGGCCGGATCAGCTTTTTTTGAGAGCACGTTGATCGTTGTCTCATTTGAAAGAAGAGCGGCTGCCGCATCTGCTGCTGCATTTTCATCGTAGCCCATCAGCCTGTAGTCCCTGTACATGCCGATATAGTTGTTGACCATCGTATCTATACCGAAAGCAGTTGATGACATGTCAAAGGAAGTATTGTAACGAAGCTTTGCTTCTTCGCCTTTGTTTATGCGATCTCCGAAGCCTTTATCGATGGTCATGTGATATTCGCTTATTCCGAAGAATATCAGATCGAGAATGGCGGATTCGGATTTATCCCTGTAATCCTGAACATTGTTGCTCTGTGAAAGATAGGCTATGAGCCCGCGGCTTAAAACGGAATCATCATTGTCAATATAGCTTATATCATATGTTTCTTTAAACTCTCCTTCCGAGGAGCCGGATGATCCTGCGATCACGCATAGCAGGACGAGCATTATCACGAAGATACATCCGTAGATGATGATACCGGATCTGTTCTGTTTCAGCAGTCTGAAGAAGTTTTTATACAGATGCATATTTTTCCCTCCTTAATATGACCGCCCCATAGGTTAAGAATATTACGGATGCAGCGATCAGCTTGATCATGTTGAGATAAAAGTCGTAGGTGTTGTTGTACATGGCCAGTCTGTAAAGTGCCATGTTCATAACGGTGGCCGGGTTTATGTCGTTTAATAACGGTATGTTTTTCTCTATGATCCCGGGAAGCTCGGCTACCATCTCACCGCTTATGAATACCGATGTCATAAGAACGGCGGTAGTCTTGTTCTCTCTGGATACCAGGGTACCCTTGAAGATAACGCCGCATATCACACCAAAGCATATGGAGAAGATATTGGCAACAGTTACAAAGATGATCAGTCGCAGCGGGTCACTGCCCAGAGGGATCTTAAATCCGAACTTCATTATGCTCAGGTGGATAAACGTGATCATAAGTGAAGGTATAAGTCTGGCGATGAAGGCGTAAAAGATCATCCTGCCTTTTTTGGCCGGAGAAACGGACAGTCTCATGGCCTCGCCGGAAACATCGGCTTTCAGATCCGATACCAGGTTCACACCGGTCATCGCATTGAAGAACATTCCCATTACAAGTGTACTGAAGAAATACCAGGTATAAGGATTGGGACTGTTTGAAAAGATACCTTTTTCCTGAACGGTATAGGTCAGTTTCTTTTCGAGATCCTTCCCTATCTCTTCAAAGGCATCATCAGGCACGTTTTCGGCATTTTCATACAGATCGTTCAAAAGCAAAAAGCTTGTTTTGTATCTGTCAACTACACTCTTTGCGATTATACCTGAGGTGATGCTGTGGTCCTCTGACAGATATACTTCTATATCGTCTTCTGTTGCGATAAACAGGATCTCGGCGCTGCTGTCCAGTAACAGTTCTTTTCCTTTTCCGGCTGAGTCTGCATTAACAAGTTCAAAAAACTTCTGTTCCGAAGCCTCTTTTGCAAACTCGTTGATCAGCTCCGCAAAGTGTGTGGCAAAATATGAATCGGATTCGCAGATCACTACGGTCTTTTTGGGATCGATACGGTTTTCCGCATCATATATGTTCCCGAAGGCTGCATTCATGCAGAGCATTATGACCAGGGGAAATATCATGCACCAGAACAGATAATTCTTATTGCGCAATGCTTTTAATAAATAGTATCTGAACATTTTTTATCTCCTCTTATTCGTCTCTTAATGTTTTTCCGGTAAGTTCAAGGAATACGTCGTTTAATGTGGGCTGTTCCGAAAAGATCTTTTTAAGCTTGTATCCGCGTTCCTGAAGTATGTTTACGATGTCTATGACATTGTGCCTGCCGGCGCCGGCTTCGATCTTCAGGATGCTGTCATTATAGTTTAAACTGTAGATATTACTTAGCCCGCGCAGTGCTTCAAGAGTTTCGTCATCAAGGCCGGCAGCTTCGATGGTTATTATCTCGCTTTTCTTGATCATATTTCTCAGTTCATCAATAGTGCCCTGTGCTATGATATTTCCTTTATCAAGTATGGCTATACGGTCACAGATCTGTTCAACTTCCTCCATGTAGTGTGAGGTATAGACTATGGTAGCGCCATTGTCCCGAAGCTCCATTATCCCTTCAAGTATCTTATTTCTGCTCTGGGGATCGACTGCTACGGTAGGTTCGTCGAAAAATATCAGCTTCGGTTTGTGTGCTATTCCGCAGGCTATGTTAAGTCTGCGCTTCAGGCCGCCCGAAAGTTTTTTGGGACGGAATTTTACAAAATCATTAAGGGCTACGAAGTCTATGGCTTCGCGTACATAACGTTTTCTTGTTTCGCTGTCTTTGATATAGAGACCGCAGAAGAAATCGATGTTCTCATATACGGTAAGTGAGTCATAGACTGCAACTTCCTGCGGAACTATACCTATCTCGGCTTTCAGATCATAAGCCTTCGGGCTCATTTCCTTACCGAAAACCGTAATGGAACCTTTGTCATATTCCAAAAGAGAAAGAATACAGTTGATGCTTGTGGATTTGCCGGAACCGTTGGGACCAAGAAGTCCGAAGATCTCGCCCTTATTCACACTAAGTGACAGATGATCGAGAGCGATCAGTTCTTTATATCTTTTTACCAGACCTTCAACTTTAAGTATCTCTGACATAAAATATACCTCCCGTGTAAGCTTTGTTGAGCCTATTATAGGAGGCATGGAAGCTGATCGGCAAGTGCGGAGCGTCACAAAACGGACATGACAAATGTCATGAAAGCAAGGATATTGCGCACAAGCAGCGGCAGGGGTACAAAAAGGTCATAAAAAAGTAATGGCAAAATGTAAAATATACTTGACAGAATGTAAGGCGGGTGCTATCATCATTTTCAATGAAGGAAAAGCAGGATCATGAAAGGAGTGAGAAAAACCATGAAAGAAACCATGAAAGAAAGAGTACGATTTGCAGGATGCTTATTCTCGGCGGCTCTGATAGAGTTATTCTTATATATCCTGATACACGAAAGCGGCCATATGATAGTCATGCTGTCGGCCGGTGCCACGATAACGGAGTTCAGTATTTTTGGAGCTCATGTTAGCAGTGTAGGGGGAGACTATACCAACACATCGGATCTGTGGATGAATGCGAACGGAGCGCTGCTTCCGCTTATACTTTCATATGTGTATATGATGTTTTACAAGAGATCGCTGGCAAATACTTTTTACAGGATCATCTCGTATATGATAAGCCTGGTCCCGACTGCTTCGTTACTGGCGTGGGTTATACTGCCGATCCTGTATATGAACGGTGATGCACCGGCAGGAGATGATGTTACGAAATTTCTTTTTAACTTTTCGCAGAGCTATGATCCGATATATGTAAGTGTTGCAGCGCTGCTGCTGATCGTGACAGGGATCGCGATCATGGTGATAAAAGGAATACCCCAGAATTTCTGGAACGAAGCAAAGAACATACGTGTTAAGGAGGCACTGTCATGAAAAAGAAGAATGTGGTTTTGATCTGTATGATGGCCGTACTGTTACTCGGGATCATCATCCTGCCCTTCAACTTTCCGAAAGGGGCATTGAACAACGGCTATTCGAAGTCAGAATGGAACAGAGAGATCACGGTTAAGGACGGAGCAGTCACGCCGGAAAAGCTTACATCGGACTTTACGATAGATAAAGACGGCAGTTACAGGCTCGGATACGGATGGATGCCGGAGGGGGCAGACAGGAATAAGCTTGAGGATATAAATATATCTGACGTACATTTCGAAACGGTATATCAGATATTTGACAGCAACGGGGATCAGGTGTTTTCAACCTGTGCCGGGTATGTATTTGCCGACACGGTCATAGAGCTTAAAGCAGGACAGTACAGCTCAGAGTATACTTTCTTTACTGACCGTGACAGCTTCATTGAATTTGCTAAGGAGAATGTCTGTGCTGCAAGAGATGCTGCAAGGCTTGCGGATGATGTGGGCTTCGGCAGCTACGGCGGAGATGCCGTGATAAATATGCACTATTATATGAGCAGGCAGACAGCAGGCAGCGAACCGCTTGTTTCAATATGGGTATTCCTTATCATCCTTTTTTTGCTTGTACTCACGGTATTCCTTTCCGGCCTGAATAAGAAAGAAGATTATGACGAGCGTCAGCGGCTGGAGAGAGGGAAGGCATACCGCCTGGGATTTTTCACGATCATGGGCAGCATTTTCCTGGCCATCGCGATCGACTTGCTGGAATTGCTGCCGGTGCAGGGCTACGTGCTGTGTGCAGCTTCTATATACCCGGGACTTATGGTGTTCCTGGCATACAGCATCTGGCACGAGGCGTATTTCTCTCTTAAGGATAAAACGGGTGCCTTGCTGGGAATGTTCGGTATCATAGGAGCCGTCAATCTGATAATAGCTGTTGCTTCGATCTGTGACGGCAGTATGATCGTAAACGGCAGGCTCGGATTAAATGTGCTCAATGCAGTATGTGCCGTCATGTTCATCGAAGTCTTTGTTGTGGTGCTGCTGAAAAAGATAAGCACGGCAAAAGAGACGGATGAAGAAGATGAAGATTGAAGGAGGCGGCTATGAAAAATCTGAGATTGAAAGCCGCAAGAGCGGGAATGGATATGTCGCAGCAGGATCTGGCCGATAAGGTAGGGGTCTCAAGGCAGACTATAAATGCGATAGAAAAAGGTGATTACAACCCGACGATAAATCTCTGCAGGGCCATCTGCAAGGCGCTCGGAAAGACTCTGGATGAGCTGTTCTGGGAGGAATGAGGGCTTACGTATGTACAAAAGCGGTCACTGCCGTGACAGCATATCGAGTACCTGACTGCGGTCCTTAAGAGCCGTGGTGGCGCCTACAGCCGTGGTGCAGACTGCGCCGCAGGCGTTTCCGAAGCTGAGAGCGTCCACGTCGGAAGCTCCTCTTAAAAGCTCGGAGGCAAAGCCGGCAATAAAACTGTCACCTGCGCCTGTTGCATCGACTGCATCGATCCTGCAGGCAGGCAGTTGAACGGAGATCTCGCTGTTTCTGAAATAACAGCCTTTGCTGCCGAGTTTTATGATCACGTTTTTTACGCCGCCGCCGAGAAAAACGTCAGCCATTTCTTCGGGAGTACTTTTACCGGTATAATAGGAAGCCTCATCTTCATTGGGGCTTATGTAATCGATAAGCGGAAGACTGTCCCTGATATCTGAAAGGGAGAGCGGATTGAAATTGGGAAGCTTGGTGTCTGCAAAAACGAGGATACCGGCTTCCTTTGCTTTTTTCAGCACGGAACTTATTATCTGCGGATCATTAAAAGGGGCGCGGAAAAGAGAGCCGAGTATGATGGCTTTAGTATCGCTGAAACAGTCCGTGTATTTTTCTGGATGAAAGTTATAGCGGTGAGCTTCATTGGTGATGGATCTTCTGCTTCCGTCATCGTTTACAAACATGGTAGTGACCGGAGTGGGATGATCTTTTTCGCGGATGACAAAAGAAGTGTCGATATTAAGCTCCTGCATGGAATGAAGTATCATATCTCCGGCCGGATCTATGCCGAGAAAACACATTACAGCTGTTCTCATACCGAGTTTAACTGCGGTAGCTGCTTCATTGACTGCTTCTCCTCCGACGTTCAGCGAACCTGAAACAGCCCGGTAACCCGTTTTTGAAACGGGTTTTGGATCAAAACCTTTTATGATGGAGTCCGCAAGTGCAGTTCCGATACAGATTATGTCCGTTTTTTTCATGATCATATCCCTCTGAAATCATAGATATTCCGCTGCATACGTTATGATGCTGCGCCGCACGATGCGACATACATACCGGGTATACAGCTGCTGATTAAACTATAAACGTATCGGAAGGATTGTCAATAGTACGTTACAGTAAAGCTGAAGAAAAGCAGGCTTTTTTTCGGTTGATATATGAGGTACGGGCATAGTATAATCATCTTGTTACACGTTTTATATATGTTGCCGTTAAAGAGGAAGATATGGATCTGAATATTCAGGTGAAACAGCCGGGAAAGAAGGGGAGGCACATAATGCCTAAGCTTCTTCATTATGAAAGATGTCCGGAAACGGTCAGGCAGCTGATCGAAGAGACGGTCAGGCTGATGGTGGCGGATTTTCGCGAGAGGCTGAAGGCAGCTAAAGAAGGGCAGTCCACCGGGGTTTATACGGAAGAAAAGTTAAGTGCCATGGCAGAGATGGGAAAGGTAGCTTTCGGAGATATCTGGAATGAAAAAGAGCCGGACGAAGAGAAGGCGATAGCCACGGCGTGGCAGGCCTATGCGGACGGCATGGTAAGAGTATTCGTAAACGGCATGGAAGCGGAGTATTCGGAAGACGGTACGGAGCTGGGTTTAAAAGACGGAGACGAGATAACTTTTGTGCGGCTTGCTATGCTTGCGGGAAGGATGTTTTAGAACTGTATGAAACTTAAGGAAACTGTCGGGGAAATGTAAAAGATGCAAAGGGGGTATGTATGGACGAGCAGGAACGCAGAAAGATCATCACAGAGGTGGAAAGAGAGTTAAAGGATGCAGATGAAGCACTGATCGGATCACTTGATCCGGATATCCGGGATTACATCCGCTATTGCGAAGATTTCAAAAACTATTACAGAGCATATCCTGATCTGGATATGAAGAATAATAGATTCCGGAACGGGCTGATAAGTCACTTAAAGGAAAACAACAGTCCTTCGGAATACTTTAAGAAGCATATCGATAAATTCAAGACTTATATTTCACAGGAATTACTTCCGTATTTTTATAAAAGCATAGACAGTATCCCGACCTGGCAGTCAGACTATAACAGTTATGCCAGAAGATCCTACCGCAGCAGGAATAATCTCCTTCGCGGAATGGAAAGGATGGGAGACATACTGCTGGATTATCGGAAACTCAGCAGTTACAAGCTCGATGCGTATTCGATGATCACATATGAAGGGGCGGATGAGCGCATGAGGGCTTATCTTGACAGAGAGTACCGGGGCTTTGACGGAATGTATTATATCGCAGCAAAGCTCGATGAGGGTGATGCAAAACTTGAAGACATACTTGAAGGCATCTTTTACCGTGATGAGGGCAGGATGAGAACGGAGTACATCCGTGCCATCATGATGAGTCACAACGAAAAGATGTTTGAGATGGCCGGTAAGACGCTGATAGCTGCCAGACTTTCCGAAGGACTCAGACAATCGATCTGTGAGAACATGGATTACGGAACGGAAGAAGCTTTCCGTTATATGCTGAATATCATAACAGAGAATGATCTGCTCCGCTTCTCCTCAGTAAAACGTGCGTTTTATGTTTTTACGGGGCTTGGTTATGCGGATGTCAAAGATATGGACAGGATAAGCAATAAGCATCTGGAACTGATAAGGCAGGCTCTTGCGGATGAAGGCAGGATTGAAGAGATGCTTAAGACCGAAGACAGTATGCAGATATATCTGGGGCTGTGGGCTACAGGTTTTGCGGATATAGACAAGGCGCTGGACCGGGCAGAGAAACTGTGTCTTGAAGGAAGCCGTCATCAGAGACTCACAGCATGTTATTTTATGGCATATACGAATGTGCCCTATGCGGATAAGAATGCGCTTGTGAACCGCATGCTGAAAGAATACCGTGATGATAAAGAGGTACTTGCACTGCTGATGCACATCTTTATGCGTACTTACCGCGAGAGAGTGAGAGCGGCTATCTCCGATGGAATGGTATCCCGTTATAATAAAAATGAAACATACAAAAAGAGGGGTTTTGTTCAGTGGGATGAGTTCTTTGCAAGTGAGGAAGAATGCAGGGAATATCATGAGCTGCTTATGGAGCTGCTTGAAGAAGTACCGAAGAAGGGCTGCGAGTTCAACCCCTGTGTTTTTCCCTGGAATGAGGAAAACTTAAGCCGTTCTGCTGTCGTAAGCCGCATCGTGTATTGTGCGAGCGCGTTAAAGGATAAAAAACTCATGGCCGGGGCTGCGGCAATGCTAAAGGAGATATCGGTTGCCGGTTACGGCAGTGATCGTGAAAACTCAATGGAACTGCTGCTGAGAGAGCCGGATACGCCGGAACTTCTGGATGCCCTTACGGATGAGATCGCAGATGCGGAAACCTATACGAGAAATGCGGCAAATGAACTTTTGAAACAGGAACTGGAGGCAGACCGCAGCGGGTTTGATGCTGAGATCGCAGCACCCGCGGGAAGACTTCCGGAGAGGTGTTATGACAGGCTTGAAGGGATGCTGCGTCTTAAGAAAGAGGATCTTCGTAATAATGTGATCAGTTTTTTGAAGACAAGAGAAGCGGAAGATATGCTTAAGATGCTTAAACGTCTTTTGTCGGACAGTAAAGAGGAGAAAGTGACAGCGGCTCTCGATATCATGCTGGGTCTTCGTGACAGCAATGATCCTCTGTTTAAGCAGGCTGTGGAAATGCTTACGCTCGTTAAGGATCCGACTTCCAGGGAAAAGGTGCTCATCAATGAGATAAGCGGCAGCGCGGCAGAGGAAAAAACGGAGGCAGAAGACTTTTATGATGTAAATGCGGAATATGAGCCGGTGATCGATGAAACGTATCTTGCGGAGTGTGCGGAAGCTTATATGCAGGTATTTCCGGATTCTAAAGTGACAGAGGTACTGCCGCAGACAAAGAAGGGAGTGAAGGGGCTTAGAGCAGGAGTAAAAAAAGCCCTTATGGGAAATGTGACGGAAAAGAAAGATGTGGAAGTGCTTAAAAAACTGGATGATCTTATTGAGGCAAATAAGGATCGTGAATATACAAATTATAACGGACCGGTACTTCTGAAAAACGGACTGGGCAATGAGTGGATAGACGGGAAGGTCGGAAATCTGGCCTTTAGCGATCTGTGGGACGATTTCTATGAGAAGAATATGACTCCCGAGCAGGCTGTGCGTATCGATCTGATGTATACGTCTTATTATGCATACCATTCCACGGTGACGGGACTTGCAGAGCATTTCCGGCCGTTCATTTCCAATGTGCTCGGGGGTGCTGATCCGAAATATAGCGGACTGAAACTGAGATATCCCGAGCATGTGCGAAGGATACTGTCGCATTGCTGCCAAAATGCAGGAAAAGCATTAGATGGGACAAGACAGAAAACAGCTGCATTTTTTGCTTATTATATCTGCAACTGTAAGGACAGTCTGGTTTATGAGTACAAGTCCGATAAAGAGACGCAGCAGTGGACCAGGAGAAATATGGATAAGGATAAGACCTACGCTTTTCCTTTTACCAATCTGCCTTTTGTGAGCAGACTTCTGACAGGTCTGTCCTCTGATGTCAGAAACTTTCCGATCATGTATGAATTCAGTGAGAAGGTGTACAGAAAAATGACTGCCCTTCAGACTACGGAAGCTTCATACTATGCGAGAGATAAGAAACTTTTATATACTCCGCTGCTCGGAGACTATATCTGTGCTGTGGATGCCGGATATATTTCCAGGGACTTTATGTACAAAAAAATACTTGGGGAGGATCTTCTGGAAGACACCCTTGATAAGATATCTTCGCTGATCTGCTGTGTGCGTGAGGCCGACCGGAGTATAGCGACAAGACAGCGATACTCAAACAACGCATATAAACAGCGCGCCGCACTCGAAAATCTGTTTAAGAAAAAATATGACGAGATCGATCTGAACGGGCTGTCGGAGAGCGATGGCAGGAAGCTGGAGCTTGCCGGAGAGTGTTATGAAAATATCACGCCCCTTGTAATGGATCGTGAACTTGTGCGTGGTGATACGGAAACAGAGTATTCAAGAGCATTGCGTTCCATGAAGAGGATATACGGGCTGAAGTATTTTGTGCGTATACTGCTGGCGCTCGGGAATGATACTCTGGACAGGTCCGTATATTACTATTATTACAGTTACGGAAACAGGGGAGTATCGAAAAAGGAAAGTCTCTCTCATCTTTTGTCGGTATGTATTCCGGATCCGAAGGACGGAGATGAGAAGGAGCAGGCAAAGCAGCTGAAAAAACTGATAAAGGGAACGGATATCAAAGAAGCGCGTCTGATCGAAGCCGGATTGTATTCACCGGAGTGGCTGCCGGTGATCAATGAATATCTCGGCTGGAAAGGCTTTATCTCGGGCTGTTATTATTTCATGGCTCATATGAATGAAAAGTTTGACAACAAGAGAGCGGCTATGATCGCAAAATATACGCCTCTTACGGAAGATGAGCTGAATACGGGAGCTTTTGACATAGACTGGTTTAAGGAAGTATACGGCCTGCTCGGTGATAAGCGTTTCAACGAGATCTATAAGGCGGCAAAATATATCTCCGACGGTGCAAAGCACACGAGGGCGAGAAAGTATTCCGATGCTGCCTGCGGAAAGATGGACGCGAAAGAGACGGAGAAACAGATAGAGGATAAGCGTAACAAGGATCTGCTGATGGCGTACGCACTGATCCCGGCAAAGAGCAATGAGATCAAAAAACGTTATGCTTTTATTCAGAAATTCCTGAAAGGATCCAAACAGTTCGGAGCACAGAGGAGGGCCAGCGAAAAAGCTGCGGCGGAAATGGCAGTCAAGAATCTGGCCAAGGCATCCGGTTATGAAGATGATACGAGATTCTCTCTCAAAATGGAAAGGGAGATAGCCTCGGAACTGTTGGGCTTCTTTAAAGCTCACGAAGTCGGAGAATACAGCCTGTATCTGGAAGCCGACGGGGAAGGCAAGGTAAGTCTTGTTGCGGAGAAGGCAGGTAAGATACTGAAATCCCTTCCGGCGGCGATAAAAAAGGATGAGTATGTACTTGATATACAGGAGGCAAAGAAAACATTTACCGAACAGTATCGCAGAACAAAGCAGATGCTGGAAGAGGCGATGGAAAATGAAACGCAGTATCTTGCGGAAGAGATACTGGACATGAGCAGTGATCCTGTTTCCGGCCCGATAGTAAACAGGCTGCTATACATACAGGCCGAAGGAGATTTTATCGGTTTTGTATCGGATATAAAAGATGCAGGATTTAAAGCGGATGAGCGGCTGCTGGTAGCACACCCGTATCAGCTTTTTAAGGCAGGCAGATGGCATGAGTTCCAGAAGATCTGTTTTGAAAAGGAGATACGACAGCCGTTTAAACAGATATTCCGCGAGCTGTATATAAAGACGGATGACGAGATGCAGCAGATAAGAAGTGAACGTTATGCGGGCAACCAGATCAATCCGAAGATTACTGTCGGAGCATTGAGAAACCGCAGATGGATCGCGGATGCCGAAGAAGGTCTGCAGAAAGTATATTATAAAGAGAATCTGATCGCCACGATCTATGCACTGGCAGACTGGTTCTCGCCCAGTGATATAGAAGCTCCGACTCTGGAATGGGTTGCCTTCTATGACAGGAAGAGTTTTAAGGAAAAACCGATCAGTGAGATCCCTGATATAATATTCTCTGAGGTTATGCGTGATGTGGATATGGCGGTGAGCGTGGCGCATGCCGGAGAGATAGATCCGGAGATGTCCCACTCGACTATAGAGATGAGAAAAGCTATAGCGGAGTTTGTAATTCCGATGTTCAAACTGAAGAATGTGACGTTCACCGATTCACATGCTCTGATCAAAGGAGAACGCGGAAGCTACAGTGTGCATCTCGGCAGCGGTGTGATCCATCAGGAAGGCGGCCCGATGATAAATGTGCTTCCCGTTCATTCACAGCACCGCGGGCGTATCTTCCTTCCGTTTGTTGATGATGATCCCAAGACTGCCGAGGTTCTTTCAAAGATAATCTTTTTTGCCGAGGATCAGAAGATCAAAGATCCTTATATACTGGATCAGCTTGTATAGCTTTGGCAATCGAAACACCGCATTTTGCATAAGGTATCAGCATGGCCTGGATGGCGTGATAGAGATCGGACTTTCCGGGCCATACTGTTTCTTTCAGGCGGTTGTGTTCATCAAGCTGGTGAAACCATGAACCGCAGGAATGATCAAGTACGGTAGTATCGAGATAAGTCATAAAGCCGGCGTAATTGTCGGCATATTTTTTTTCGTTTGTAATTCTGTAGAGTACGGCTGAAGTATTGATAGCTTCCGCAAGGGTCCAGTGCATCCTGTCATGGACCACGGGTTTGCCGTTCCAGTCTGTCGTGTAAACTATGCCCGGGGCTCCGTCCGCATTCCAGGCATCTGCCACAGCCCTGTCGTATAGACGGCAGGCATCTTTTATATACTCTCCGGCAGCTGCATATGCGTTATTTTTAAAGTCATTTACCGAGCAGGCCCACTGGCTTATCAGTCTGGCCCATTCTATGCCGTGCCCCGGAGTAGCACCGTAGGGTTTAAAAGGATCGTCGGGTTTTTCGCGGTTCTTATCCAGATCCGGCAGCCAGTCAGAGGTGAAGTGTTCGGGTATCCTGTAGTTGTTTTCCTTTGCCCAGCCGATGACATGATCTATGATCCTGCCGGCACGGATACGGTATTTTTCTCCGGCATCTCCGAGAGTGTCTGCGGCTGCAAGAAAAGCCTCAACGCTGTGCATATTGGCATTGATGCCTCGATAGTCATCAAGTACGGAAAACTCTGTGTTCCAGGTATCATAAGCCAGTCCTTTGTCTTCATCCCAGAATTTTTTATCATAGATATCGAGTGCATCATTAAGAAGTGTGTCTGCTTTGTCGAGCCCTGCAAGAGCGGCACTTGTGGCAGCAAGTATCACAAAGGCGTGGGCATAACACTGTTTGGAAGGGACGATATCGCCGGCGGATGTAAGAGCTGCATACCAGCCGCCGTTCTCCTTATCTCTGAGTTCACCGAGAAGTCCGCGGAGTCCTGCTTCAGCGAGTTCTCTGCTTCCTGCATCTCTCATCATCGTGCCGATGCTGTATACGTGTGTCATGCGGCAACTGATCCATGTTTCCCGGTTTTTTTCTTTCCATGGAGTGCCGTCATCAGAAAGATAGTAACTGCTGCCTCCCGGTGAGGGAAAGCGTCTCCCGAAATCCAGAAGAGCCTGTGCGTTATTTCTGAGAAATTCCCTGTTTTCCTTTGTGTCTATCATATATTTGCTTTTCATTTTTTTGTTCCTCACATGTTTATGAGATGCGCTTCTATTTCTTTTTTTGAAGGTATGGCCGGGATGCCTCCGCTTTTCTGTATGCATAAGCCTCCGGATACTGCACCGTATATGCCTGCAATGCGCAGCTTTTCGGGAGATATATCCGTTACTTTTCGGATACCCTGATCGAGCAGTGAGGATAAGAAGCCGCCCCAGTAGGCATCTCCGGCACCTGTTGTATCGGTTACATGATCAACTTTCATTGATGCTATATCGGTAAAAAATACGAGGCCGTCTCCGGAATAAGACCAGTCTTTTGCGTTTTCCGTGAGTTTATCCGCTGACTTAAAGTATATGCGTGCACCGTCGCTGCCACGCGTCAGCGCGATCACTGCGATATCATGTTCTTTCATAAATGCGGGAAGATTGGTTTCTCCGCCCGCAAAGGCGAGTTCCTCTTCGGAGAGTTTCATCAGATCGCAGAGCGGATATATTTTTTCGGATTCTTTCAGACATTCCGCAAAGCTCCAGATCTTATCGCGGTAGTTGATATCAAAGCTGACGAGCTTTCCGGCAGCCTTAGCTTTTTTAAGAGCCAGCAGTATGGCATCGCGTTCCGGAGTGCCGTTGCCCGACTGGCTTACGGAGCCTGCATGTACGATATCCCATTCAGCGAAGTCGACTTTATCGACATCATCTTCTGTAAGGAGCATATCCGCTCCCGGCTTTCTTGCAAAGGTAAATGAGCGGTCACCATGCTCATCCAGAGTTACGAAGGCAAGGGTGGTGGTCGCTTCATCCGTAAGTTCAGGTATAAGCGGTTTCACCTTATTATCGATAAGCGTCTTCAGCAGGAGTTTTCCGAAGTCATCATTTCCGAGCCTGCCGAGAAAAGCTGAAGTAATGCCGTTTCTGGCAGCGCTGACGGCAACATTGGCCGGGGCACCGCCGGGATTGGCCATGTAGGCAGTACCGGAAGGAACATTAACGGGAGTAAAATCGATCAGCATTTCACCAGCACAAAGTATACCCATATTTTTTTACCTCACTTGTGTTTTAAGACAGAAGGAGCGTCCCCTTGTCTTGTTATTTTCTCACAATGAGGAGCGTTTGCAAAGATATTTTGGAAATATACTTGACAGAGAGCGGAACGGGCGTTATGATTGTGCATATCGGATATATACAATCATAACGATTTAGCTTTCGGAGGATAGTGATGGAATACGAAAATGCTATAGAGATAAAGGATCTGACAAAGAGATATGACGGCTTTACCCTGGATAAGGTATCTTTCGAAGTGCCGAAGGGGAGCATCATGGGTTTCATAGGACAGAACGGCGCAGGCAAGACCACGACCATCAACTGCCTGCTGAATCTGATCAAAAGAGATGAGGGTGAGATAAAGCTTCTGGGCATGGATATGCCAAAGAAGGAATATGAGATAAAGGCTTTGGTCTCGGCAGTTTTTGACGAACTTCCGTTTAATGAGGAACTGAACGCGCACGTGCTGGACAAAGTGCTCCGGGGGGTGTTTGGCAGATGGGACAGCGATGTTTTTTTCGGATATCTTGACAGGCTGCAGCTGCCTTCGAAAAAGAAGTTTGCGGAGTTTTCCAAGGGCATGAAGATGAAGCTGCAGATAGCGGCGGCGCTTTCGCATCATGCAAGGCTGCTGATAATGGACGAAGCGACAACAGGTCTGGATCCGGTGGTCCGCAACGAGATACTGGATATCTTCCTGGAATATCTGCAGGATGAGGAGAATGCGATACTGATGTCTTCGCATATCACTTCTGATCTCGAAAAGGTCGCTGACCGCGTGAGCTTTATAGATAAAGGAAAAATGCTGCTGAGCGGCGTGAAGGATGAGATACTGGATGGGCACGGACTGATGAAGATAGGCAGCAGGGAGCTTGGGGATATAGACAAGGCGGATTATATCAGTGCAAGGGTTACGGATTTCGGTGCGGAGCTGATGGTGGCGGACAGGGCATTGGCGGCAAAGAAGTATTCGGGAGCAGTGATCGATAAGACCACGCTGGAAGAGATCATGCTGTTCTACGTAAACCGCGGAAAGGATAAGTGGCAATGAAAGGACTGATCTACAGGGAAATATATCTTTCAAAAAAGGGTATACTGCTTGGCTTTGCCCTGGGGCTCGCTTATTTCGTTGCGGCGGCTTTGGTACTGCTCTCGGCAAGATACGGCAATATCGCAAAGTATATGGATCCCGCGGATATCGAGTCGTTACTGAAGAATGTCTCAAGTTTAATTCCGCCGATGATATTTATCATGTTTATCGCCGGGATAGTGGATGGCAGCGGGAATCTGATATTTACGGATCATATGTGCGGCTGGCATAAGCACATGAAATGCAGCGGCCTGAGCATAAAAGCATATATAGGAGCAAAGTACCTGAGTGTGCTGCTGATGATGTTCTTCTGTTTTGCGCTGATGCTCATTGTCGTTCCCGCGCTTCTTATACTTGGCGGAAAGAACGAGCCCGGATCGGTTTTTCGTTATATCCTGCCTTTTATGAGCTGGGGGCTTCTGATGGAGGCTTATCTGCTTCCCGTAAATCTGCACTGCAGGAAGCGTGAAAACAAGCGGCTTTCATTCATCATCATTTGTACCGTGATCATATTGGGAGCGATAGCCGTAGGGGCTTATGCCGTTATTGATGAAGAGGGATTTTTAAATACGATAAAGGTTCTGGCAGCATTCAGATGGGATGTACTCATATATTTACTGCCTCTTATCTCGGGATTGATAATGTATCTGAGTTACCGCTTGTCGGTCAGGATAGTTGAAAAGGAAGAATTGTAAGCAGCGCGGGGAAGTTTCGGAGGAAGCGGATATGAGAGGTTTTATCTTAAAAGACTTATATATCATGCGAAAGCGTCTTATCAGCATTGCGGCAGGGCTTGCAGTATGGGCGTCGTTCATCTATCTGGCCGGAATGAAGATCAAACCATACTTTAACGATGGGAGATTAACTGCCTTCCTTGTATCGTTGCTCCTTTTTCTGCTCTCATTCAGTGTGATGACGGATAACCTGCTGGTAACCGATGAGCGAAGAAAATGGAATGCATATGCATCAGCCAGTGAAGCAGGGGTGGCTGCCGTTGTCGGCGCAAAGTACACGCTGTGTTTCATTTTCTGCTTCGTGATGTATCTTTTAGGCCGTATAAATGATATGATCGTCTCGCTCTTATACGCTCAGAATGTGAACTTCTCGTTCATATATCTGGGCATGGTATTCTATCTCATCATCACCATGTCCGTGGAGCTTTTTGCAGGGCTGCGCTTTGGCGCAAAATACGCGGCCACGATACGCATCTTCTTTTTTGTTGCCATAGTCATTGCGGCTGCGATATATGGGCTGTTCGGTGATATCGAATGGTTCATGGGTGAAGGCGGGGTCGCCGCAAAGATGCAGTACATGATCAGACATGCCGACAATGAAGCCATAAAAGGAGCGCTGGCAAAGCTGAGCGGCGGCGTAATATCGCTGCTCTGCCTGATCCCGCACGGCGTCGTTGCAGGGTATTACATCTCCTATCGCTTATCCTGCAGATCCTATACGAAGGGAGCAGAGAACTATGACAAATAACGATATCCTCTACGACCTGCGAAAAAACCGGGGGGACGGACCTGGTGGTCTTTCCGGCAAAAAGAATGAGTTTATGAGCATTGCTCTGTTTCTGCTTATTTCCTTCGGCCTGATGTTCACTTTCGGACCGGTGGTATATGTTACGGATGCGGCTGATACGGCCTTTTCGGGCATCTTCTATACCCTGGCGGCCTTCAGTCCATGTATCGCCTGCATCATCACAAGGTACCGCTTTCATGAAGGCTTCCGGGATGGCATACTTTATCCCAAATTCACCGGGCACGGGAAGGCTTATGTACTCGCTGTTCTGCTCCCGCTTGCATATGGAGTTCTGAGCTGTATCCTTGTGACTGTCTGTCTTGGGGCTGGCTTTAGCTTCAAGATGGAAGGAGGGATCTACACAGCGCTTGCCAATAATATGATCATGAGCGTGGAGTTCTACTACGCGATGATCATACTCATCGGAGAGGAACTGGGATGGAGGGCCTTCCTTTATGATAAACTGGAAAAGCTGTTCGGATTGCACGGCTCGCTTATCATCGGCGGTATCATCTGGGGACTGTGGCATACACCTGCGATCGTACACATGGGCCTAAACTACGGCCTCGATCATCCGGGCTTTCCCTATGTGGGCATAGCACTGATGTGTGTAATGTGCACCGGTTTCGGCGCGGTGATGCAGCTGCTGCGGAAGATGAGCAACTCCGTGATAGCACCGATCATAGCACACGCGATCATAGATACAGTCGGAAACACGCTGATAAGCATGTTCCTTACGCAGGAGCTTGCTGACGGAAGGCAGTTCACAGTCGGGGTATGCATCACGGTAGCGGCGGTCATAATTGGGATACCTTGCTGGATATATATGGATAAGAAATATAAAAATATTGAAGGGCATTAAGGTCAAAGGGCACACGATCTTCGATCGTGTGCCTATGCTGCACAAGGAATCGCTCCGGCAAGCGAGCTTGCCAAGACGATTCTTTGTGCAGCATAGACAGGCAGCAAAGCTGCCTGAACCTTTAAACGCAGCATTGAATAAGGATGCAACAGCTGAGCATCCACTTTGCTATAAGATCGGAGAAAAAACAATGGACATCATTATTTCAAATTCCAGCAACGATCCGATATATCTGCAGATCGTAAAACAGATAAAGGGAATGATAATGAGCGGTGAGCTGAAAGCGGGCGATCCGCTCCCTTCCATGCGTAATATGGCCCTGCAGATGAGGATAAGCCTTATCACGACCAAGCGTGCGTATGAAGAACTGGAACGCGACGGGTTTATAGAGTCTTATACCGGAAAGGGCAGTTTTGTTAAAGCGCAGAATCAGGAAGTGATGCGGGAGGAGAGTCTGAAGCAGATAGAGCAGCTGCTGCAGGAGGCTCTGGATAAGGCGAAGATCTCCGGAGTATCTCCGGAAGAACTTATAGATATCATAAAGGAACTTGCCGATTAACAGTCCCTGAAATTCTATGTAAGCACTTTCACTAAAAATCCCTCTGAAATTTTATATATAAATATTTGAAAAATTGTTTTACAAAAAAAACATTTTTTGGTATATTATAAGACAGATATACTTGTATACAAGTATACATGATGCTGAAATACTGACAGAGAGAGGCCAAAATGAAGGTAGAAAACAAGTTTCCACGGGAGAACGCAAGAGATTATGCGCTCCGGATCATGAAAAATAATATCCTCTCTCTTGAGCTGAAGCCCGGAACCGTGATATCGGAGAATGAACTGGCAGGGGAGCTCGGGATATCACGTACGCCGGTGAGAGAAGCAATAATAGAACTGTCCAAGGCGTATCTGATAGAAACCTATCCGCAGAGAGGAAGCTTCATATCACTGATCGATCCAAAGATGGTCGAAGAAGCAAGGTTCCTGCGAAGGATAACTGATACAGCGGTGATAGAGACGGCCTGTGACTGTATCGATGAAGACGGACTCGCTGTCCTGGAAGAAAATGTATCCCTTCAGGAGTTTTACCTGTCAAAAGGGATGACGGATAAGCTATTTGATCTGGATAACAGTTTTCATAAGAGCATCTATGATATAGCGGAGAAAGACATAGTATATGAGATACATTCAACGCTGATGCTGCATTTTGACCGGGTACGAAATCTCTCGGTGACGACGGTGAAGGATTTCAAGGTAGTGGAAGACCACCGCAAGATGCTTGAAGCCATAAGGGCCAGGGATAAGAAGACAGCGGTAGAACTGGTAAATAAACATCTGAACAGATATCAGATAGACGAGAAAGAGATAAGAAGTAAAAGACCCGAATACTTCAAGGTATAAGGAGGTAAATATGTCAGAAGAACTCAATGTAACGGAAGAGAAGATTGAAAAGAGAGTAAAAAAGGAGAAGAAGGAATACATTCCCACTACTCCTGCCGGGATCTATATAAAGAGATACTGGCAGCTTTATGTGCTTTTGATCGTTCCGATCGTTTACTTTCTTATATTTAAGTACAGCCCCATGTACTATGTTCTGATAGCCTTCAAGAAGTACAGTATAGTACAGAAGGTTTCGGAGATGCCCTGGGCAAAGAATCATGGTTTTGAGTACTTTATAAAGGCTTTCAGGAACAAGGATTTTATCTATGCACTGAGAAATACGGTATTCCTGAACCTGCTCGATATCATCGTAGGTTTCCCGGTGCCCATCATATTTGCACTTCTTCTTAATGAACTGCGTTTCAAATTCTTCAAGAAGACAGTACAGACCATAGCATACATGCCCCACTTCCTTTCATGGGTCATCATATACGGACTTGCACTTCAGCTGTTCACACCTTCAAGCGGTCTTGTAAATATGGTAATCCAGAAGATGGGCTTCCCTGCGGTCAAGTTCCTCGATGACGGAGCCAACTGGGTAAAAACCTATATAGGTCTGGGTGTATGGCAGTCCTTCGGATGGAACTCCATCATATATCTGGCAGCTATTTCCGGTATTTCACCCGAGCTGTATGAGGCTGCTTCGGTGGACGGAGCAAACAGGTGGCAGAAGATGTGGCACATCACCCTGCCCGGTATAAGACCTACCATCGTAGTACTTCTGATACTTGCACTCGGTAACATACTCGGATCGAACTTCGACAGACCCTTCGCTCTGCAGAACAACCTGGTCATGAGAAACGCGGAAGTTATCTCAACCTACGTTTACAAATACGGTATCAAGGGCCTGCAGTTCTCACTTACCACTGCGGTCGGTCTGTTCCAGTCTATCGTAAATGTCATATTCCTGCTGCTCGCCAACTGGTTCTCACGGAATCTCGGTGAGAGAGGAATAATGTAAGGGAGGTCGCCATGGAAGTACAAAGAGATAATACAAGCAGAGAGATACATTCACTTCAGACTAAAATAGGAGACTGGGTAATAGTTGCAGTATGTGTACTGATCGCGATCATCTGTCTGCTGCCCATGATCAACCTGCTGGCCAGGTCTTTATCCGGAACCGATTATCTGGTAAAGCATGAAGTATACCTGTGGCCGAAGGGATTCAATTTCGATGCATACTCAACGGTGCTTTCAGATGCAAAGTATATAAAGGCTTTCGGCTGGACGGTACTGCTTACCGTGATCTGTACGCTGCTGAGTCTTACGATGAGTACACTCTGCGCGTTCCCGCTGATATTCCAGCAGCTTAAGGGAAGAAACGTTATAAACATGTTCATCACCATCACGATGTTCTTTAACGCAGGAACGATCCCCAACTACCTGCTGATGCAGAAGCTCAACCTTCTCGACAATCCGCTGGTGCTCATCGTTCCCGGCTGCTTAAGCGTTTATAACATGATAATACTGAGAAGCTTCTTCTACGGAATACCTGATTCACTGAGGGAATCCGCTGAGATAGACGGTGCGAACTACCTTACCATACTCTGGAACATATACATCCCTCTTTCAAAGCCGGTGCTCGCAACTCTTGCCCTGTTCTATGCGGTCGGAAGATGGAACGGCTACTCGGATGCACTTATGTATATGAAGAACAAGGATTACTATCCTCTGCAGCTGCTGCTTTATAACATACTGAACAATATCAATCAGGTCGAAGTAGCAACCCAGGAAGGTTTCTCGCAGCCCGGTCTGCAGGAATCCCTGAAAGCGGCGATAGTCATGTTCTCGACCGTGCCCATTCTTTGTATTTATCCTTTCCTGCAGAAGTATTTCATTCAGGGTGTTACCCTCGGTGCAGTGAAAGAATAACCCAACCATGTTAACCTGGCGTTAAACGCCACAAATAAATAAAAGTATAATAAGGAGGAAGAAATGAAAAAAAGAGTTTTGTCATTGTTGCTCGTCGGCTCTATGGTATTATCCATGGCAGCCTGCGGAAAGACAGCTGATGGCGGAGAAGCAACAAGCGATCCCGCTCCTACTACTCAGACCATCACTGAAGAACCCGTTTCCCAGTCTACTTTTGAGGGTGACGGAACCGAGATCGAGGGCGGAAATGCTTCCGAGCTCACAGACGGAAAGTTTGCAGAGACCAGAAAGATCACCGTTGAGGTTTATGACCGTGGTAACGACGGCGGTACAGATCCTACAAACAACATGTACACCGACTACATCAAGAAGGGTATGCTTGAAGATCACAACGTAGAAGTTGAGTTCGTAGCAGTTCCCCGTTGGACAGAGGTTGATGAGATCAACAACCTGCTTGCTGCAGGTACTGCTCCCGACATCTGCCTTACCTATTCTTATCCTACCATCCAGACCTATGCTGACATGGGCGGTGTTCTCGATCTGCAGAACCTGGTAGTTGATAACAAGAACGACATCCCTAACCTTTGGAACTGGCTCGGAACCACCAATATGTACTGGGATAAGAGCGTTACCGACGGAACCCTATGGGCACTTGAAGGAAAGCGTGCAAACAACAACCGTATTGTTACTTTTGTTCGTAAAGACTGGCTTGATACCCTCGGTATCGCAGAGCCTACCACAAGAGAAGAGTTCTATAACATGCTGAAGGCATTCAAGGAGAACGCAAGCACCCTTCTCGGCGCAGATGCTGACAAGATGGTTCCTTTCTCATGCTCGGTTGACGTAGGCTGGAGAGCTGCTCTTCTTATCGAGTCCATGATGGATCCTAACATCACAGACAAAGAGCTCTATGTAAACGGATTTGATGACAGAAAGCTTACACAGAACGGTACCAAGGAAGCTATGAAGATCCTTAACCAGTGGTACAACGAAGGCCTTATGTGGGACGAGTTCGTTCTTCATGACGGCGATACCGTAGAAGATGACAACATGAAGGCAGGTTATGTAGGCGCATTCATGCACAATTGGGATTATCCTTTCAGAGGCGGCGAGGATTCCATCAATGCCAACCTGAAGAGACTCGTAGGCGAGAACGCAAAGTTTGTAGCAGTTGACTGCTTCGAAGCTTCCAACGGCGAATACGTCAAGTACTGCGATTCAACTGCCGGCGACAGAAAGATATTCTTCCCGAATACTAATGATGAGCCTCTTGCATCACTGCTTTATCTTGACTGGATCTCTGATCCCGTACACATCGAGTATCTGCAGTGTGGTGACGAAGGTGTGACACATACAGTTAACGCTGACGGTTCTTATTCCTTCATGCCCGCAACAGGCGATCCTATAATGAACTCCGGACAGAACATCGATATGACGATCACATGTAACGGACTTCATCTTTCAACAGAAGAGCTGACCACCAAGTCACTCAACAACAACTATCCTCCCTGCGATCCCGAGGATGTTGACAAGGCTAACAAGGTAGCAAACAACGGCAAGAAGCCCGCTAAGAACTCCAAGATCACAGCTATCGAAGCTGAGACAGGTATGGGTGAAGCTCTCAACGCAAAGAGAAATATCATCTATGATACCGTAATGAGCTGCAAGCCCGAAGAGTTCGATGCTAAGTGGGACGAGCTGATGACAGATTACCTCACCTCAGGCGGACAGGCCATCATTGATGAGCGTACAACCGCATGGGAAGGTCTGTACGGAAGCGCTACAACACTTGAGTAATCTACTACCCCCCTAGATATTAACCGGAAAGGCACCCTGCAATTACTGCAGGGTGTCTTTTTCGGTCTACGGGAAATCCGGGGCTGTCCTTTGTTATTTTATATAATATGCTATCAGGGTCAAATGGGTCCAAGCAGCATCGCTGCTTGGAGCTATTGCACAAAAATCGTTTCGGCAAGCTAGCTTGCCGGAGCGATTTATTGTGCAATATAGCCATACGATCTTTGATCGTATGCCCATTTGACCTTAGCAACATAGTATAGTAAGGCAGTGTTTTCAATTTGAATTGACCTAACGGATGCGATGGGATATAATATTGCGCGGAATGTGAACGGAGACCTGAAGGGAGACAAAATGCAGTTTCATACATTTGGAAATGAAAACAACGAAGTAATGGTACTGATCCACGGGATGCTTACGCCGTGGCAGATATGGGAAGATGCGGCAGAGTATTTTTCCAAGGTATACTATGTTGTTATCCCGGAACTTGACGGTCATTCACAGGACGAAACAACGATATTTGAGTCTCTTGAAAAGGAGACCGAAGTTATAAGGGATTATCTGCTGCACAATTTTGAAGGAAAGATCCATGTGCTCTGCGGTCTGTCGCTCGGCGGGCGTATAGCCGCAGGTCTGGCCGGAACATTGGGTATAAGCGTGGATTATCTGGTATTGGACGGCGCACCGCTACTGAAGATGCCCGGAGTGTTTACGGAGCTTTTAAAGCAGAGCTATGTAAATATCATACATAAGACCAGACAGAGGGATTATAAGGTATTGGAGAGTGCAAAGAAGGAATTCCTTCCCGAGAGATATCTTGGAAATTACCTTAATATAGCGGATAAGATAGAAGACCAGTCGGTAAAGAAGATAGTGGAAGGAGCTTTCGACAGCTTTACGTTTAAGACTTATGACAGTTCCATGAAGATAATGTTCATGCACGGAACAAAGGGTAACGAGCTGCTCGCCAAAAAAGCCGCGCAGAAGATGAAAGAAGCAAATCCCCAGACGCAGATACGAGTATTTGATGGCTACAGACATGCACAGCTGGCCTGCTTTGAACCCGATAAGTGGATAAAGGAAGTCGATATATTCCTGCTGACTTAAATGCGGTCACAGTCGGGCACGGCCCGAAAATATAAACCTGATGACAAAGCTTAGTGCTGAGTAGAAAGGAGCATAAATGAAAAGATATTTAACAGCGCTTATTGCCTTCATGGCAATTGTTTTTGTGATGGGAGGCTGCGGTAAGCCGAAAGAGGATGATACCGCGGTACGCGTGGGTTCGCTGAAAGGCCCCACTTCCATAGGTCTGGTCAAACTTATCCACGATCAGGCAGGTTCAAATTACAGTTTTACGATGGAAACCCAGGCGGATGTGCTGATATCCGCAGTTGCATCAGGCGATATTGATATTGCACTGATCCCGGCCAACGTTGCTTCCGTGTTATATAAGAAGACTAACGGCGGGGTATCCGTGACAGATATCAATACACTGGGCGTTCTTTATATGGTGAGCGGTGATGAAGGCATAAAGTCTTTTGCCGATCTTGAGGGCAGGACGGTCTATACCACAGGTGCGGGAAGTACACCCGAGTATGTGCTCAGATACCTTCTGGAGGCAAACGGCCTTACAGATAAGGTGACTGTAGAGTTCAAATCGGAAGCGACGGAAGTGGCAGCCACACTGGCTGCGGATCCCTCAGCGGTGGGCATGCTGCCCCAGCCTTTTGTGACAGCGGCTCTTTCGCAGAACGAACAGCTTAAGATAGTGCTGGATATGACGAAGGAATGGGATGCGCTGGGTAACGGCTCACAGCTGCTCACGGGTGTCACGATCGTAAGGAAACAGTTTTTGGAGGAGCATCCTCAGGCAGTCGCAAAGTTCACGGCCGATCATGCGGACAGTGTGAATTTCGTAAACAGCGATACTAAGACAGCTGCGCAGTATACCGCAGATGCGGGTATTATAGAAAAGGCGCCGGTCGCAGAGAAAGCGATACCCTTCTGCAACATAGTATGCCTGAGCGGAAACGATATGAAGGCGGCGCTTTCGGGTTATCTGCAGGTGCTGTATGATCAGGATCCGGCATCGGTAGGCGGGGCCTTACCCGGTGATGATTTCTATTCCATCATTGAAATAAAGTGAAAAAAAGTTTTCTGAAAAAAACAGCGATCATCTTTTTCTGGATATTGTTATGGCAGCTTGCGGCGCTGCTCATACATAATCCGATATACTTTGCCTCTCCGTCTGAGACTGTGTCTGAACTGGTCTCACAGGCGGGGGGTGCGTTGTTCTGGCGATCTGTTGGCGGATCGCTTTTTCGTATTTTCGGAGGGTTTGCCGCAGCAGCATTTACGGCTTTTGTGCTTGCTTTTGCCGCATGCGGACGTTCCTTTATTGAAGATATGATAAAACCTGTGGTTGCATTCCTTAAATCCGTGCCGGTTGCGGCAGTGGTTGTGATACTGCTGATATGGTGGGGGACAAAACTGCTGGTGCTTTGCATAGCTTTCATGGTCGTTTTCCCCGGTATATATGAGAATGTGCTGACCGGCCTGAAAAAGACGGACCGCTCTCTTCTGGAGATGGCTAAGGTATACAGGATGGGGTGGCGGGAGAAGTTTTTGTGGATCCGGCGTTTTTCATACAGACCGTATCTGATCTCCGCAACCGAGGTGTCACTGGGTATGGCATTTAAATCCGGAGTGGCTGCCGAGATAATAGGACTGCCGAAAAACAGCATAGGAGAGCAGCTATACAGGGATAAGATATACCTGAACACGGCCGGAGTCTTTGCGTGGATCATAGTGATACTCCTGCTCAGTTATCTGAGTGAGAGATTTATATTGTACATAATAAAACAGATCGCCCGTTGTCCCGAGCCCTGTCCCACAGCGCTTAAGAGGAGTATGGGAGAAAATGAAACGGGGAGCGCCCCGGTAGTGGCGGAAGGGATAAGAAAATGTTATGATGGCAGAGTGATACTTGATACCTCCGTTAAACTCGAAGCAGGGAGAATATACTGTTTAAGCGCTCCGTCGGGGAGCGGCAAGACTACGCTGTTTAAGATACTTGCGGGGATCATTCCCGCGGACGGCGGAAGGGCAAAAGCCCTGAATGTGAGCATGGTTTTTCAGGAAGACAGGCTGATCCCCGAGGCAAATGCCCTGAGAAACCTGCAGGCTGCAGGCTGCAGAGGCGATATAGCCGGAGAGATCGGGAAGCTGCTGCCTGCGGAGGTGGCGGCACAGCCGGTCGGGAATCTCAGCGGCGGTGAAAAACGCCGTGTGGCGGTACTAAGGGCGCTGATGCATCCTTCGGATGTATTGATCATGGACGAGCCTTTTACGGGGCTGGATGCACAGACAAAGCATAAGCTGACGGAAACGATTAAAGCGAAACGCGGGGGAAGAACGCTGATAATCGCAAGCCATGACGGCGAAGATGCTAAGATCTTCGGAGCTCAGAGACTTACGCTTGAATGCGGAGTACTGAAGATCGCGGAGGACATGGAGTGATATATGGAAAACAGAATAGCACTGATAGGGATAATAGTATCCGATATGAGTCAGACCGGGAAGATAAATACGATACTTTCAGGGTATCAGCAGTATATACTCGGAAGGATGGGGCTGCCGCACCAGCATCATAACGGTGAGGAGCTTGCGATAATAAGTATTGCGATAGAGGCACCCGGAGACGTGATAAGTTCGCTTTCCGGAAAACTCGGTATGCTGGAAGGCATCACTTCGAAGGTGATATATCACACGCTTAAGACACATTGAGGAAGGATCCTGTATGAACCTGGGAGAACTTGAAAAAGGAAAAACAGCGAAGATAAAGACTGTAGGCGGAAGCGGTGCTTTAAGACAGCATTTTCTTGATATGGGAATGATACCCGGTGTGGAAGTATCTCTGATAAAATATGCGCCGATGGGAGACCCGATAGAGCTGATGATCTCGGGCTATGAACTGACTATAAGGCTCGCGGATGCCGAAAACATTGAGATAGAAGATGTCAGGGACACCGGGGGAGCAGCAGACGAGAAGGACAGGGAATTCATACCGGATATACCGCATCCTGCCCTGGGTGAGGAGGCCGATACCCATGACTATTCCCTTGAACACACGGAAGATAAGGAAGTAAAAGGAACACTTAAATTCGCTCTGGTGGGAAACCAGAACTGCGGAAAGACAACGCTTTTCAACAGACTGACGGGTTCGAACCAGCATGTGGGGAATTTTCCCGGAGTGACGGTGGATCGGAAGAGCGGCGGGATCATCGGCTATCCGGACACGGAAGTAGTGGATCTGCCGGGCATTTATTCCATGTCGCCCTATTCCAGTGAAGAGATAGTATCCAGGAGATTCGTGCTGGAGGAGAAACCCTCAGCCATTATCAATATAGTAGATGCGACAAATATAGAAAGAAACCTGTACCTGACCATGCAGCTTCTGGAACTGGACATACCGATGGTTGTGGCCATGAACATGATGGACGAAATGGCGGGGAACGGCGGTGCCGTAAAGATAAACAGGCTGGAGAAGCTTCTGCAGATACCGGTGGTCCCTATCTCGGCAGCGAAGAACCAGGGTATAGAAGAGCTGGTGCGACACGCGGTGCATATCGCAAAGTATGCGGAAAAACCGGGAAGAGAGGATTTCTGTGACAGGGAAGACCACGGCGGAGCGGTGCACAGGGCCATACATGCGGTGATGAGCTTTATAGAGGATCACGCCGAGAATGCCGGGATACCTTTGAGATTTGCGGCGAGTAAGCTGATAGAGGGAGACCTGCTGGTGAAGGAGGCTCTCAAGCTTGATGCAAACGAAGAGGATGCTCTGGAAAAGATAATAGTACAGATGGAAGCGGAGCGCGGACTGGATCGTGCCGCAGCCATGGCGGATATGCGTTTTACCTTTATACACAAGCTCTGCAGACAGACCATAGTCAAACCGCGGGAGAGCAGGGAACACGCCCGCAGCAGACGTCTGGATATGTTTTTTACCGGAAGATGGACGGCAATACCGGCTTTTATCGGGATCATGGCGCTGGTGTTCTTCCTTACTTTCAATGTGATTGGTGCATTTTTTCAGGGGCTGCTCGAAGACGGCATAGGCTTTCTTACGGAACGGGTGGACGCGATGCTGACTGCAGCCGGCGTTTCCGATGCGATACATTCACTGATAATAGACGCGGTGTTTACCGGAGTGGGCTCGGTACTGAGCTTCATGCCGATAATAGTGACACTGTATTTTTTCCTTTCAATGCTGGAAGACAGCGGGTATATGGCGAGGGTCGCGTTCGTGATGGACAAGCTGCTGCGCCGTATAGGGCTGTCCGGAAGGAGTATCGTACCGATGCTCATCGGCTTCGGCTGTACCGTGCCTGCGGTAATGGCAACGAGAACCCTTCCTTCCGACAGGGACAGAAAGATGACGCAGCTGCTGATACCTTTTATGAGCTGCAGTGCCAAGCTCCCGATCTATGCGTTTTTTGCGGCGGCATTCTTCAGGGAATACGCGGCCGTTGTCATGGTGGGGCTGTATTTTATCGGCATCATCACGGCCATACTTGTGGCGCATATCGGGAAATACACGCTGTTTAAGGGGGAGGCGGTCCCGTTTGTGATGGAACTGCCCAATTACAGGCTGCCCGGCGCAAAGAACGTGCTGATGCTCATGTGGGACAAGGCAAAGGATTTCCTGCAAAGGGCATTTTCCGTGATCTTTATCGGCACCATAGCAGTGTGGTTTCTGCAGAGTTTCGACCTCTCGTTCCATCTGGTAGAGGATTCGGAGAGGAGCATACTCGCCATGCTCGCAGGCATACTGTCGCCGCTGTTTAAGCCTCTCGGTTTCGGAGACTGGAAGATGGTGACTTCGCTGATATCCGGCTTTCTGGCAAAGGAGAGTGTGGTTTCGATGCTGACCGTTCTGTACGGCGGGGCAGCAGGCTTAAAGGCGGCACTCACACCGCTCACGGCGCTGGTATTTCTCGTTTTCTGCCTGCTGTATACGCCCTGTGTGGCGGCAGTGGCTGTAATAAAGAAGGAAGCCGGCGGAAAGACTGCGGCTAAGACCGTTCTATTCCAGTGCGCTGTAGCCTGGATCATCGCATTTCTTGTTAAGTTTATCGCAGGCGTATTTCTCTGAGAATAGCGGACGGTTCTGCCGTCCTCGATCATAAAAGTGAGGACAAAAGGAACGTCCCCCTGTCCTCAAAAGGAACGTCCCCCTGTCCTCAAAATTTTTTTGTATAAGATGTTGACATTCGGAGGGAGGAGTGCTATTTTAATTAAAGATGTTAGCACTCCTGTTGATCGAGTGCTAACAAACGAGGGAGAGCAAATGGCAGTTGAACTTGATGACAGAAAAAAGAAGATACTGCAGGCGGTCATAAGGAATTACCTTGAGACCGGCGAGCCCGTAGGCAGCAGGACTATTTCCAAATATACGGATCTGAATTTAAGCTCTGCGACCATAAGGAATGAGATGTCGGATCTGGAGGAACTGGGCTTTATAGTGCAGCCTCATACTTCTGCAGGACGTATCCCTACCGATCAGGCTTACCGCCTCTATGTCGACAGCATGATGGAGGAGAAGGACCGCGAGATCGGTGAGCTGAAGGAAATGCTCATCGAGGCCGAGAACAAGGTAGACAAGGTACTTAAGAATGTAGCAAAGGTACTTGCCAACAACACCAATTATGCAACTGTCGTGTCGGCTCCGCAGATAAGGGGCAACAAGCTGAAGTTTTTACAGCTTTCGAGAGTGGATGATAATCAGATACTTGCGGTCATCGTTGTGGAAGGAAATGTGATCCGGAATGAGATGATATCGGTTGATGAGCCGTTAAGCGACGAAGCGCTCCTGAAGCTTAACATATTGTTGAACACGCACCTGACAGGGCTGTCTATAGATGAGATAAACCTCGGTATGATAACCGCACTTAAGGAGCAGGCAGGCATACACAGTGACATAATAGCTACAGTGATGGATGCAGTGGCCCAGGCTATAAAGGGCGAGGAAGATCTGGAGATATATACCAGCGGAGCAAACAACTTCTTTAAATATCCGGAACTGGCAGATAATGAGAAGGCCAGCGAGCTGATCGGTACATTTGAGGAAAAGAAAGCGCTGGCAAAGCTTGCAACCGAGAATCTCGCAGATGAACAGAATACGGGCATACAGGTTTATATCGGTGAAGAGTCGCCTATCAAGGCCATGAAGGATTGCAGTGTGGTCACGGCTACATATGAACTGGAAGAGGGAATGAGAGGAAGCATAGCGATCATAGGTCCGAAGCGTATGGATTACGAGAAAGTTGTAGCCAGCTTAAAGACCATGAAGGACGAGCTTGAAAGAATATACAACAGGAGAAAGGAAGCTGATTCAGATGGCTGAAGGGAAAAAGGAAAAAGAGCTTGAAAAGGAAAAGCTGAAGGAAGAAGAGAAAAAAGAGAAAGCCGCGGAAGAAAAAGAAGAATCTTCCGAAGAGGAAGTTAAGGAAGAAGCTAAAGAGGAAGAAACGGCCGGGGATGCTTCAGAGGAAGCGGAGGAGGAAGAAGCTTCCGAAGATGACGCAAAAGGCGGAAAGAAAGACAAGATGCAGGAAAAGCTCGACGAGCTCAATGACAAAGTGATGCGTCAGATGGCCGAGTTTGATAACTTCCGCAGAAGGAGCGAAAAAGAAAAACAGGCAATGTTCGAGACCGGAGCGAAGAGCGTGATAGAAAAGCTCCTCCCCATAGTCGATAATTTTGAAAGAGGACTGGCAGCCATACCCGAAGGCGAGGAAAAGACAGCTTTTGCCGAGGGAATGGAAAAAATATACAGGCAGCTGATGGATGAGCTGGAAAAGCTGGAGGTAAAACCCATCGAAGCCGTCGGATGTGAATTCGATCCGAACTTCCACAACGCAGTGATGCACGTGGAAGACGAAGAAGCCGGTGAGAACATGGTAGTAGAAGAGCTTCAGAAGGGATATACCTACCGCGAAAACGTCGTGAGACACAGCATGGTAAAGGTGGCTAACTAGTGAAGCCGAAGCCTGAACTTAGCGGCGTCAGGTCAGATAAAACAAAGTACATTATTTAATCTTCAGATATAAGGAGGAAAAGATCATGGGAAAGATAATAGGTATCGATCTTGGTACAACAAATTCATGTGTAGCGGTTATGGAAGGCGGTAAGCCTACAGTCATAGCAAATACCGAAGGTGCAAGGACAACACCGTCAGTCGTAGCTTTTACAAAGACAGGTGAGAGGCTTGTCGGCGAGCCTGCAAAGCGTCAGGCAGTGACCAATGCCGAGAAGACCATCTCCTCCATAAAGAGGGATATGGGTACCGACAGAGGCCGTACCATCGATGGCAAGAAGTATTCACCCCAGCAGATATCCGCTATGATACTGCAGAAGATGAAGGCAGATGCAGAGGCATATCTGGGCGAGAAAGTAACGGAAGCGGTCATCACGGTTCCCGCGTATTTCAACGATGCACAGAGACAGGCAACAAAGGATGCCGGCAAGATAGCAGGTCTTGATGTAAAGCGTATAATCAACGAGCCTACTGCAGCAGCTCTTGCATACGGTCTTGATCATGAAAAAGAGCAGAAGATAATGGTATACGACTTAGGCGGCGGTACCTTTGATGTATCCATCATCGAGATAGGTGAAGGTGTTATCGAAGTGCTGGCAACCAGCGGGGATAACAGACTGGGCGGCGATGACTTCGACCAGAGGATAACGGACTGGATGCTGGCTGAGTTCAAGAAAGCTGAAGGCGTAGATCTGTCAGGCGACAAGATGGCTATGCAGAGACTTAAAGAAGCAGCAGAGAAAGCAAAGAAGGAACTGTCGGCTTCTACTACCACTAACATTAACCTGCCTTTCATCACTGCAACCCAGGACGGACCCAAGCATCTGGATCTGAACCTTACAAGGGCAAAGTTCGAGGAGCTGATCCACGACCTGATAGAGCGTACGGCAGTTCCCGTACAGAACGCTCTGAAGGATGCAGGCCTGAATCCTTCCGAACTGGGACAGGTGCTTCTGGTAGGCGGTTCCACACGTGTACCTGCAGTACAGGATAAGGTACGTCAGCTGACCGGCAAGGAGCCCAGCAAGAACCTCAACCCCGATGAGTGTGTTGCAATAGGTGCATCCATTCAGGGCGGTAAGCTGGCAGGTGATGCAGGTGCCGGCGAGATACTGCTTCTGGATGTAACTCCGCTTTCACTTTCGATAGAGACCATGGGCGGTGTGGCTACCAGACTGATAGAGAGAAACACCACCATACCTACAAAGCACAGTCAGGTATTCTCTACGGCAGCAGATAACCAGACAGCAGTTGATATCAATGTCGTACAGGGTGAGAGACAGTTTGCAAAGGACAACAAGAGCCTCGGCCAGTTCAGACTGGACGGTATACCTCCCGCAAGGCGTGGTGTACCTCAGATAGAGGTTACCTTCGATATAGATGCCAACGGTATCGTTAATGTATCCGCCAAGGATCTGGGTACCGGTAAGGAGCAGCACATCACCATCACTGCCGGCTCCAACATGAGTGACGATGATATCGATAAGGCTGTTAAGGAAGCAGCAGAGTATGAGGCACAGGATAAGAAGCGTAAGGAAGCCATCGATACAAGGAATGATGCGGACTCCATGGTATTCCAGGTAGAGAAGGCACTTAACGAAGTAGGTGACAAGATCGATGCATCCGAGAAGGCTTCCCTCGAGGATGAGCTGAAGAAGCTGAAAGATCTGCTTGAGAGCACCAAGGATCAGGAACTTACGGAAGATCAGGTAGGCCAGATCAAGGCTGCACAGGAGAGCATGATGGAGAAGGCTAACGGGCTCTTCACCAAGATGTATGAGAATATGCAGGGTGCAGCAGGAGGAGCAGGTCCCGATATGTCGAACATGAACATGGGCGGCATGGGCGGAAACGCCGGCGGATCTTCCGCTAATGCAGGCGGCGCCGATGACATCATCGACGGAGATTTCAAGGAGATCTGAGGATCTTTGTAAAAATATTGGCATTGCACATGGGGCATTATACATGCCTCATGTGTTGCGTTTGGAGAGAGTGAAAAGACATGGCTGATAAAAGAGATTATTATGAGGTGCTCGGCGTAGAAAAGACTGCCGATGAATCCGCTATAAAAGCAGCATACAGGAAGCTGGCTAAAAAATACCATCCGGATATGAACCCCGGTGATAAGGAAGCCGAAGCCAAGTTCAAAGAGGCATCAGAGGCATATGCCGTACTTTCCGATGCGGAAAAAAGAAAGCAGTATGACCAGTTCGGACATGCAGCATTTGAGAACGGCGGAAACGGCGGCTTTGGCGGCTTTGATTTCGGAAGCATGGATTTCTCGGATATATTCGGTGATATATTCGGCGATTTCTTCGGAGGCGGCAGATCCAGAGGCGGCAGGGGTAACGGGCCCACGAAGGGTGCAAACCTGCGGACGAGTGTACGCATGACTTTTGAAGAAGCGGTTTTCGGCTGTACCAAGGAAGTGGAACTGAACGTAAAGGAAGAGTGTTCTACCTGTAAGGGAAGCGGGGTAAAGCCCGGCAGCAGTGCCGAGACCTGTTCCAAGTGCGGCGGAAAAGGACAGGTGGTCTATACGCAGCAGTCCATGTTCGGTGTGATAAGAAATGTCCAGAACTGTCCTGATTGCGGCGGTTCGGGAAAGATAATAAAGGACAAGTGTCCGGACTGCCGCGGTACGGGCTATGTTTCCATGAGAAAGAAATATGCGGTGGAATTCCCTGCAGGTGTGGATAACGGCCAGTTCAAGCGTATGAGCGGTCTGGGTGAACCGGGATCCAACGGCGGGCCCAGAGGCGATGTGCTGGTAGAGGCTGTGGTAAGCCCTCATCCGATATTCCAGAGAGAGGATCAGAATATCTTCTCAACCGTACCCATCAGCTTTGCTATAGCGGCCCTCGGAGGCGACGTGGTCATAGAGACCGTAGACGGCCCCGTGATATATGAGGTAAAGCCCGGAACACAGACGGATACCAGAGTAAGACTGAAAGGCAAAGGCGTACCGTCGCTGCGTGATGCGAGAAACAGAGGAGACCACTATGTGACGCTGATCGTACAGACGCCGGACAAGCTCAGCATAAAGGCAAAAGAACTGCTGAAGCAGTACGATGCCGAAACCGGGGACAGCCTGCATGCCGCAGAGAAGTTCAAGGCTGGTCATAGTGGTGCCGATGAAGGAACTAAAAAATCCAAACGTAAGAAATTCTTTTAATAACCAACGGTAAGGCCTACGAGTTCAAAGACCTTACCGTTTTTGCTTTCTGCCGAGGGCTTAAGACGTATCACGTGGTGAGAGGCCTCATCAGTGAGCAGACAGTTTTCATATACAAGACGGAGTGCTTTACCCTTCATGGGATCAAGTGTTGCCACAAGCTCATCGTCAACATAGACATCCATTACGGCACAGCCTCCTTCGGGGGCTGTTTTATATTCGAGGTAAGCTATGCCCAGTGTACGGCAATCAGCTTCAAAGCATATGCTCCCGGCTTCATGCGTTACCCAGCCGCTGCCGTGGAGTATGGGGTTTTCCGGATCGGCATTTTCAAAGCCTTCATTTGAGGACGGTTCTATATCATCGTTATAGAGTATATCTGAATTTTCAAAACGTGCAGCGGTCATATGTTCATCCGGTATCACATATTCCGGACCCTCTTCGGATATCGAAGCCAGAACCTGTGAATAATAGTTCGTAAGTATATGTGCTATCAGCTGATGTCCCGGATTTATCGGGTGTATCCTGTCGGGGTGGCCGACGCTCTCCCAGCTTACAAAACCGCCGAATACAAGAGAATAGTAGCTTATGGCCGGCAGGTCATAGGACTCTATGACGGGCAGGTGCTGTTCGACGAAACAGTGATCGTCCGAGCAGATGATAAGGGGGACGACTGCGGGGGCATTCTCCTGTTTCAGCAGATGCAGGAGCAGCGAATCGTAGCTCTCCTGATTAAGCGGTATCGAATCGTTCACCGAGAATTCAACAACTATAAGGTCCGGCTTTGCCCAGAGCAGATCATCGTCGACGCGGTGTACTCCTATATAGGAATCGGTGGCACCGATGCCGGCGTTTCCGTACCGTATATCAGCTTTCGGGAAAGTCTGCTTCCACCATTCCGTCGTAAGATAAGCATAACAGGAGGTTTCCATGGGATCGGCATTTGATCCTGCCGTTATCGAACCTCCGAGATAGCCGAGGGTGATGACTTCGCCTTTTGCGGCGCGGCGCATCACGTTCTTTATCCTCTCCGTATTGCCTTCTCTCATCACCGATATTTTCAGCATTTCGTCGGTGACGTCGATGCCGTCCACATGCACCGGTTCGGCTGATGCTATCGTGAATTCCTCTGACGCAGCCTCTTCGGGACCGGCTTCAAAGCCCGGCATATCAAGGACTACCACTTCTTCAGGCTCTTCGGGAGCGATAGTCGGACTTGCTGCGATCTCTTCCGCAGTTTCGCTTTCAGCTGCATTGGGAACCTGAGCATCGCTCTTTGTGCAGGCGCAGAGTATGAATAATATAAAGCAATATACTAATTTTCTTCTCACGGTCAGTCTCCATCTTACTGTTTAAATATCATAAAAGTATGCTGTTATCACAAATGTCAGCCCATCCGGCATAATGTATCCGGCATCCGGACTGTGTGAAGCCGCCGGCGCTAAATGAGCACAAGCCGTCAGGCGCAGTGCGAATGTAGCGCCCGCTGCGAGCTGAACCCAAGCGGGAGCGGGTCCGGAGACGGATACATATGCACGGATGGGCGTACGTCGATCCGTCGCGTTCCCATATGCACGGATGGGCGTCCGCCGGTCCGCAGTGTCCGTGTAATCGCGCGGATGGGCTATAGCGGGCTCAAATGGCAAAAGCCGTTGCTGTCACGGCCGTCAGACCTTGACGGCAACACTATGTATTGTAACGGAGAGAAGCGAAAAACACAAGCGGTTGTAAAATGGCGGGGGCTGTGATATAGTTTAGTGCATGGAAAACGAAAAGAAGAAAATCTCGGTACTGATACCCTGTTATAACGAAGAAGAGAATGTGAAGCCGATCTGCACGGCTGTTGAAGAGGTGCTGAAAAAAGACCTGTCGAAGTATGATTACGAGATAGTCTTTATCGACAACAATTCCACGGACAGGACAAGAGAGTATCTTTACGAGATATGTAATGAAAATAAGAAAATAAAGGCGATACTCAATGCCAAGAATTTCGGACAGTTCAATTCGCCTTATTACGGCATGTGCCAGACTACCGGAGACTGCACGATATCCATGTGTGCGGATTTCCAGGATCCCGTGGATATGCTGCCGAAGCTGGTAGCCGAGTGGGAAAAAGGTTTCAAGATAGTTTCCGCTATCAAAACAACCAGTAAGGAAAATCCGATAATGCGTTTACTCCGTACCATCTACTACAAGATGATCAAGAAGATGAGTGAGGTGGAGCAGATCGAGCATTTTACGGGTTTCGGTCTGTATGATAAGTCATTCATAGAAGTACTGAGAAATCTGAATGATCCCATTCCGTTCCTTCGGGGTATAGTCGCAGAGCTCGGTTTTGACAGAAAAGAGATACCCTATGAGCAGCAGAAACGCGCTGCGGGTGTTACACATAATAATTTCTATACGCTTTATGATGCAGCCATGCTGTCCTTTACTTCGTATACTAAGGTGGGACTGAGGCTGGCGACCTTCTTCGGCTTCTTTGTCTCAGGAGCTTCGCTTATCGTAGCTTTAGTGTATTTTATATATAAGCTGCTGCACTGGAATACCTTTAAAGCAGGTATGGCACCGCTCATCATAGGCATGTTCTTCTTCAATGCTGTAACCCTGTTCTTTATAGGACTGCTGGGTGAGTATGTGCTTAGCATGAACAAGAGGCTGATGCACAGGCCGCTGGTCATAGAAGAAAAAAGACTGAATTTTGATGAGGAGGAGGATACGCCGCCGAGTCCGGAATGATAAGTAGACAGAGACTCCCGGAATGACACGGGTGCACAGGCGGTTAAAACGACAGTATCAGAGAGTCAGGAGCTGACGTATACCATCTTCAAAGGATACCGCGGGCGAATAGCCCGTGTCTTTTTTTAAGCCGGAGATATCGCCGACAAGGTACATGGGTTCCTTTGCGGCATAAGGGCGGCGGCCGATGCCTTCCAAAAGAGCGGGATGGTCGCCCAGACGGGCGATGGTTTCGATATATCCGCGCATGATATGTCCTTCTCCCGAGGCAATGGGATAGGGGGTATTTTCCCTGCCGTATCTGGCCACGGAAAGAAGTGCATTTGCGAGATCGTAAACATGGACATAATCCCAGATCTGTTCACAGCCGCTTAAATCTATGACGTTTTTTTCCTTCACGGCGCGTATGCAGCTGCTGATAAGAGTCTTTTCCCTGTCATGGGGACCATAGCCGCTTAAGATCCTCGGCCAGTAAAAGGGCAGGCCTTCCGAAGAGGCCAGATCGAAAGCGGCGCGATGTGCTTCGCATTTGGCTTCCGCATAGGCATTCAGGGGATTTTCTTTTGTGAATTCATTTATGGGTTCGTCTACGACACCGACTTCAGCCTGGGAGCCGGGAGCCAGGAAACGTTTTGCTTTAAGCCTCAATGCCGTTTCCACGGCGTCCAGTTCGTAAGCTATATTCTGCTTCTGACCTTCGGGATTATAGCGGGCGTTTTCAAAATCAGCAGACCAGCCCAGATGTATAAAGATATCACAGTCCGCGGCAGCTTCCATAAGTCCGCTGTCATGAGACATGGAACCAAGAGGGCATTCGATGAGCACGGCGGCTTTATCTATCAGCTTTTTCCTTGAAGACGAGGGACGGATGAGCGCAAGCGCTTCTCCGCCTTCCTTCAGTATCTGTCTGATCAGTGCCAGCCCGATAAAGCTGGTCGCTCCCGTTATCACGATTTTTTCCTTTTTCTTTTCCATGGGGATACTATATCATACTTTGGTAAAATATGATATACTGTCAGTTATGTTTGAATATGCACTTAACCGGAGGGGATCATGATCTGGAATAACGAAGAAGAAGCAAAAAAAGAGATACTCGGGCTGGTCGGGGATTACTATAAGCAGTTTCATGCACCGAAGCAGAATACGGCCTATAAGGAGGGCGACCGTATCCCTTATGCCTCAAGGGTGTACGATGAGAGTGAAATGAAGAATCTGGTGGATTCTTCGCTGGAATTCTGGCTGACCGGCGGCCGTTATACAAAGGAGTTTGAAGGGAGGCTGGCGGAATACATAGGCGTGAGGTTCTGCTCACTGGTGAATTCCGGTTCGTCCGCGAACCTGCTTGCGTTCATGGCGCTGACTTCGCCGCTTCTGGGAGAGAGGGCCGTAAAACGCGGAGACGAGGTGATCACCGTTGCTGCGGGCTTTCCCACGACGGTAGCACCGATCATACAGTACGGAGCGGTTCCTGTATTCGTGGATGTAAAGATCCCCCAGTACAACATAGATGTCGACAAACTTGAAGAGGCTCTGAGCAGCAGAACGAGAGCCGTGATGCTCGCCCATACACTGGGAAATCCTTTTGATCTGAAGGCAGTGAGAGAGTTCTGCGACGAGTACGGGCTGTGGCTGATAGAGGACAACTGCGATGCGCTGGGTTCGGAGTTTCGGCTGAACGGAGAGCTTAAGAAGACCGGCTCGGTGGGAGATATAGGAACTTCAAGCTTTTATCCGCCTCACCATATGACCATGGGTGAGGGAGGTGCGGTTTATACGGATGATCCGCTGCTTAACCGGATAGTAAGATCACTGCGCGACTGGGGCAGGGACTGCATATGTGCACCGGGACAGGACAATCTCTGCGGACACCGTTTCGACGGACAGTACGGAGAGCTGCCGGAAGGCTATGATCACAAATACGTGTACTCGCATTTCGGCTATAATCTGAAGGTTACGGATATGCAGGCGGCCGTCGGCTGTGCGCAGCTTGACAAGCTTCCCTCTTTTACCGAAAAGCGGAGAGCGCATTTTGCATATCTGGACGCACGTTTGAGGGAAGGACTTGGGGGTAAGGAAAACAGACTGATACTTCCGGAAAAACAGCCGGATTCGGAGCCTTCGTGGTTCGGATACATGATGACCTGCGGAGAGGGATGCGAGAGAAACAGGCTGGTGCCTTATCTCGAGAGCCGCGGGATACAGACCAGAATGCTCTTTGCGGGTAATCTCACCAAGCATCCCTGCTTTGATTCTCTGAGAAACGATGCGGCTGCATACAGGGTCCTCGGTGAACTGAAGAATACGGACAGGATCATGCGTGATTCTTTCTGGGTAGGCGTATACCCGGGCATGACCGAGGATAAACTTGAATATATTGCCGAACAGATAGTGAGGGGTGTAAATGGATAAGTTTGAAAGACTGAAAAAATATTACAGGGGAAAGAGAGTATTCGTAACGGGACATACGGGCTTCAAGGGTTCCTGGCTCTGCGTGCTCTTAAAAGAACTGGGAGCCGAAGTATACGGATATGCGCTGAAACCTGAGGGAGAGTCACTGTTTGATATACCGGGTGTTTCGGACGGCGTGGTCAGCACCTTCGGTGACATAAGGGATATGGAGAACCTTAAGCACGCTTATGACGCGGCGGGAGCTTCGGCGGTGCTGCATCTCGCGGCGCAGCCGATAGTACGGACGGGATACGAGCTCCCCAGGGATACCTATGAGATAAACGTGATGGGTACGGTAAATCTGCTTGAGTGCGTGAGGCTTTCGGGCCGGCAGACGAGCGTGCTCAATGTGACGACCGATAAGGTTTATTACAATCCGGAGCTGGCGGATCACGCATTTAAGGAAGAAGAGATGCTGGACGGTTTCGATCCCTATTCGAATTCAAAATCATGCTCGGAACTGGTGACACATTCATATTACAATTCATTTTTTAAAAACGACGGAAGAGTTAAACTGTCTACGGCCAGAGCCGGCAATGTCATAGGCGGGGGCGATTTTGCAAAGGACCGTATAGTGCCCGACTGTTACAGGGCGTTTGCTGCGGGAAAAGAAGTACTCCTGCGGAATCCGTCAAGCACCAGGCCTTTTCAGCATGTGCTGGAACCGCTTTTTGCCTATCTCTGGATAGTGATGGCGCAGGATATGAACGCCGCCCTGCAGGGCTGGTACAACGTGGGACCGGATGAGACTGATGCCATAACCGCGGGAAAGATAGCTGAGCTGTTTGCGGCCGAATGGGGAGAGGGCGCCGCGATAAGGGATGTTTCCGAGCCCGGAGCGCCGCATGAGGCATCGTATTTAAAACTTGACAATTCGAAGCTGAAGAAGACCTTCGACATCTCACCGGTATGGAACATAGAGGAGGCCGTGAGAAAGACCGCAGGGTGGTATAAGCTCTACCACGAAGGCGGTGATGCTGCAGAGCTCATGAAGGATCAGATAGACGCATTTTTCGGCTGATTCGCAAGGTTTGATAAGTAAAAAACAAGACATAAGGAGCAAAAGGTATACGGCTTAGGTAGAATTCTGAATAAGCACGGACAGGGGGCGTGGTATGCCCCCTTTGTTTATCAGGAAAGGATCTGCCATGGAAGAGAGAAGAGGACCTGTAGCTCCCAAAGACCCCACAGCCAAGAGGCCCGGATATTTTGTGATGAAGGACAAGCAGATATGCGCTGCTCCCCAGCCGGACGGCAGGGGCATACAGTTCATTTACGAGGATAACGGCAGGCTGCAGGCGGCCGCACGTCTTGCAGGCAATCTGGAAGACGAGAGGATGGCTGCCGAGATCGGTACGGTAGCAGGTTTGAGAAAGCAGGTCCACAGCATAGGCGTATCCGTAAGAAAAGCCGGGGAGCCCGTAAAAGTGAAGTTTGCTTTTCAGATGTACGGACACAGGGATCTGTATAATTCCGGGACCACGCTGGAAATGGAGCTTATGAGCGACGGCATGGAATGGGTCATGGATCTGTCTAAGTGCGACTGGTCCGACGATGACAATGTGCCGGGGCAGATACGTTTTGAATTTGAAGAGAGCGGGCTGACTGCAAAAGCAACGGTGTGCTTTTATCTGAATGACGGTTATACCGCTCCGGTGCAGAAGCCGGAGAAAGAGATAGATTACGACGGTGCCGCATATAAAATGATCATCAGTGATTCCCTGGTTTCGAAGGGAAATATCCACAGACTGAAAAATGCGATAGACAGGGCGCGTGCAGGGGAGAAGGTAAATGTCGGTTTTATCGGCGGATCCATCACCCAGGGTGCGGGAGCCATTCCGATCAATACGGAATGCTATGCCTATAATGCGTTCAAAGGATTCTGCGATCTGTGCGGCCGCGGTTATGAGGACAATATCGGATACTGCAAGGCCGGTGTGGGCGGCACGCCTTCGGAGCTGGGTATGATCAGATACGAAAAGGACCTCACGGATTACGGCCGCTTTATCCCCGATGTGGTGGTGGTTGAGTTTGCCGTCAACGATGAGGGCGATGAGACAAAGGGCGAATGCTACGACTCTCTGGTGCGCAAGATATACAACAGTCCGCAGAAGCCCGCGGTGATACTCCTCTTTTCCGTTTTTGTAGACGGTTACAATCTGGAGGAGAGGCTTGACTGTGTCGGGAAGGCTTACAACCTGCCGATGGTCAGCATAAAGAAGGCCGTGTACGAGAAGTTCTATCTCAGTGAGGAAGAGGGCGGGATCATTTCCAAGAACCAGTTTTTCTACGATATGTTCCATCCTACCAATACCGGACATAAGATAATGAGTGATTCGCTCGTAAATCTGTTTAAGGCAGCAGATGCTTCGGAAGATACGGAGGATCTCGATATCACATCCGTCACGCCTCCCAAGGGCAGCGAATTTGAAAACGTATATCTCGCCGACAGAAAGAACATAGACGACTGTGCGGCTGTGATAAGCTATGATGCAGGAGCATTTACCGAAAAGGGCACGGAGCTCCAGTATGTGGAGAGGGACCGCAATCTTCAGGGTACGCCTGAGTTTAACGATAACTGGATGTATGACGGAAAATCCTCGGAAGCGGTATTTAAGCTGAAAGTAAAGTGCAGCGCATTTTTCATCGTATATATGGATTCCGCTTCACTTGAAGTGGGTACGGCCGAAGTATACTGCGACGGTGAAAAGAAGCTTACGATAGATCCGCATATCATCGGCTGGGGACACTGCAATGCGCTGATAGTACACAGGGGCGGCCCCGCGAAGGAGCGTGACATAGAGGTAAGGATACCCGAAAAGGATATCGATAAGAGATTTACGATACTCGGATTTGGTATAGTAGACTGACAGAGGGATCATAAGATGAAGAAGCTGGTAAATCCTATAATAAGAATGGATTATCCCGATCCGGATGTGATAAGGGTAAATGATACCTTTTATATGGTGAGTACCACCATGTATTTCATGCCCGGCTGTGCAATACTGCGCTCATACGATCTCGCCGAGTGGGAACTTGCCGCTTATGTATATGATAAGCTGGATGACAATCCCCAGGAGAGGATGGAGCTGGAAAAGACCGAATATGCGGGCGGCATGTGGGCGCCTTCTTTCAGATATCATGAGGGGAAATTCTATATCTTCTTTCTGAGCAACAGCGGGAACGCCAATTATCTCTTTACTTCCGAAAGCATTGAAGGACCGTGGAAAAAAACGGTGGTTGCGGGAAGGTATCATGACGCATCGCTTTTCTTTGATGATGACGGAAGAAAATATCTGATCCACGGAAACACCGAGATACATATCACCGAACTGAATGAGGAGATGACCGCTGCCAAAGAAGGCGGTCTGGAAAGAGTCATCGTAAAAGATGAGAGAAATATAGGACTCGGTTACGAGGGTTCGCATTTTTACAAGATAGGAAAATATTATTATCTCTTTGTTATAGACTGGCCCATAGGAGGGATAAGGACCGAGAGCTGCTTCAGATCGGAAAGTCTTGAGGGGGAGTTTACCGGCGGAGTGGTATTCGAAGACTGCAGGGATTATTTCTCCCAGGGTGTGGCACAGGGTGGCATAGTGGACACCTTAAACGGCAAGTGGTATGCGGTGCTCTTCCAGGATATGGGGGCTGTCGGCCGCATACCCGTGCTGGTGCCGGTGAGCTGGAAAGACGACATGCCTGTGTTCGGAGAATACGGAAAGACCCCGGCGAGAATGGATCTCACCAGCGCCAGACCGAATTACGATTACGAACCGCTCTATACTTCCGACCGCTTTGTGCTTAAGGAAGAACTGCCCAAGAACAGGCAGCTCAAGCTTCAGTGGCAGTGGAACCATCAGCCGGATAACGAGCTGTGGCAGCTGCTCCCGGAGGGCGGGCTGGAGATAACGACAGACAAGATCTGTGTCAATCTCACCTTTGCAAAGAACACGCTGACCCAGAGGATGCTGTGGCCGAGGTGCAATGCGGAAGTGACCGTGAATGCGGAAGGACTGCGTGACGGCGACGTGGCGGGACTCTGCGCGCTGCAGAGCTGCTATGGCATGATAGCAGTCACAAAAGAAATGGGCAGATATTATCTGGTAAGGATAGTAAGAAACGGTGAGGACTTAAAGGATAACATGGCGAGGGTTGACCTGATGCCCGGAGACGTCACGGACAAGATCGCGCTGGACGGTCCCGAGGTATGCCTGTGTCTTAAAGCAACTTTTGATGATATGAAAGACCGTCTGGATTTCTATTATCTGAAAGGGAATAAATTCGTGAAGTTCGGTGCTTCCCATAAAATGGAATTCAGACTTTCACACTTTACGGGTAACCGTTTCGGACTCTGCTGCTACTCCACCAGGACACCGGGCGGAAAGGCAGTGTTTAAGAATTTTGTATATAATCCTTAAGCGTGTATCTGGGAACCCTTTTTAAGGAGCCCGGAATTGCGCCTTCTGTAATCGCTGGGAGAGCAGCCCTTGTGCTGCTTGAACAGACGGTTGAAAGTAGATATACTGGAAAAGCCCGAGGAGATGGCAACATCGGTGATGGACATTTCGGGCTGCATCAAAAGCGTCTCGGCTTCCTTTATCCTTCGGAAGCAAAGATAATCACTGAAATTATAATTGGTATACTGCTTAAAAAGCCTCGAGAAATGGAATTTGGAAAAACCGGTCTTGAAGGCTATGTTTTCGAGACTCAGTTCTTCGGTGAAATGTTCGTCTATGTATTTGAGCGTGTCATTGAACAGCTCCACATACTCTTTGCGCTTGGAAGGAGCGGCACCGTAGAAGACATTTTCCTGGTGGTCATAGTTTTCACCGAGACAGACGAACATCTTCAGCAGCAGGGACTGTATAGTAAGGTCGGAGAATTCTCCCTGACCGAAATATTCGTTCCTGATCTGCAGCAGAATGGTATAGATGTCACCGTAGACCTCGGGATTTTTTTCTTCATTTAAAAGCAGCGGCTGTGACAGGATGGCCATGATCCTGGCAAAGCTGGTGAGTTTGGTAAACGAACTTATATTCATTATGAAGATAAAGCGGCGGCCCGTAGGCGGTGCCTGGAGCTCATGCAGGACACCGGGCGGGATGATAAGTATCTCCGCAGGTTTTATCTCATAAGAAATATCATTGCATACAGCGGTATATATATTTTCAACGGGAATGATCATCTCTATGGCGGAGTGCCAGTGGGGAGCAAAATTCACGGCCTGCTCATTCATCCAGATGCGGTGGAGGCTGGAATGCCTGTAATCTACAACCTCGTGCCCGTCTTTTACGACGCGTACGTTTCCGAAATCCTGATTGGCTGTATAATAATCGTTTATTTCCTCAGTCCTTGCGGACTGGATGATTTCCGAGATTTCTTTTTTCATGAGCGGTATTATACTATTAAATATGTAATTTGTCAAAAATGCACAAAATATCAATAAAACGCTGTAAAAAAGCTGTGCAAAACAAAAAGCAAAATCTGGGTAAACCGAAGCATGATTTAATAAGCATCCTGAAAAGCCGAAAGCTTATAATCGTGTATAGCTGATAGGGCGTATTATGCGTTTTTTAGTGGTGGAAAAATGCCGAAAAAGCTTATAAAAAAAGGAATTGCACTGATCGCGGCAGTATGTATGATCACCGGATGCGCAGGAAATGACACACCCGAAGCGGATGCCACACCTCCTGCCGCCGTGCAGGAAACGATCGGGGATGCGGCAGCACAGGAAGAGCCTGCAGTACCCGCTGTGAACGGGGCGGAAGACGAAGAGACCGAAGATACGGCAGAAGAAGTGCCGGTACTGAGGGACGCGGTGAGGGAAAGATCCGGAGCCTTCGCGGGATGCGCGGTCACGGGAGCGGAGATAGATGACCCGAAAGTCTGGGATATAATAACAACGCACTTTGAAAGAGTAACACTGGGCAACGAGCTGAAGCCCGACTGCATGTTCGGCTACAGTGTGGCGCAGTGTCCGGGAACGGAAACCGATACGCTTAACGGCGAGGACATCACGGTGCCGAGGCTGGACCATTCCAGAGCAGACCGTATGCTGGACCTCTTCCTTAAATGGAATGAAGAAAATCCCGACCGGAAGATAATGATAAGAGGGCATGTGCTGGTATGGCATTCGCAGACGCCGGAATGGTTCTTCCACGAGGATTACGATAAGAACAGACCGTATGTCAGTGCCCGGGAGATGGATAAGCGTCTTGAGTGGTATATAAAGAGCATGCTCACTTACTACACAGGCGAAGACAGCAGATATAAGGAACTGTTCTATGGCTGGGATGTGGTAAACGAAGCGATAAGCGACGGTACGGGGACGTACAGGACCGAAACGGAAAATCCTTCGGAGCCCTTAAGTGCCGACAGGCACGGGAGCAATTCCAGCTGGTGGGCGGTATATAAAAGCAATGAGTTCATCATCAACGCCTTTAAGTATGCCAACAAATATGCACCGGCAGAACTGGAACTGTATTATAACGATTACAATGAATGTGTAAGAAACAAGAAGTACGGCATAATAGAACTTCTTAAAGAAATAAAGGCGCAGGAAGGCGCGCCCGGAGAGGGCACGAGGATAAGCGCCATGGGTATGCAGGGTCATTACGGGATGGAAGATCCGTCGACTATCGACATACAGAGTGCGATAAAACAGTATGCCGAAGTGGTGGGGAAGGTACAGCTCACCGAAGTAGATATAAGAGCCAGCGAGGGATACAACGGGAGTGAGGAAGCAAAAGCTGCCGAATACGAAAAGCTGGAGAAAAGATATAACGTGATATGGAACTGCGTGAAGAACGCAGATGGCGAAGTGGAAGGAATAACCTTCTGGGGCACAGTGGATCACTATTCATGGCTGCAGTCCAGGTCGGATGTAGGCGGAGGGAGCAAGACGGGTTTACCCCAGTGTCCGCTCCTGTTTGATGAAAATTATGAGCCTAAGCCCTGCTTTTATCCATTTACAAAGTAACAGCCGGAGGAAGAGATGAAAAAGAAGAATAACGCAGCGATTATCATACTGGCGGTGATAGCGGTAGTGGCAATAGTCATTATAGCTCTTTCCAACAGAAAGGTCACCGACTTCCATGACAAGTATGACGGAGCGGATCTGACCAGAGAAGTTGTGGGCACCGAGAGAAACGGCACCTATGACAAATATATCCGCAGTCATTCCGGTGCGGCTACGCCGGCAAAGGATACTGAAGTAGACATATACAATTATACTTCGGAAGGCGATGTAAGTGTTGAAAATTCATACTACGGCGAAGAAAAAGCGCTGCTCACCCAGGCTAATTCAAAAGTTACCTGGAATGTGGATGTTCCCGAAGCAGGCTTTTATAATCTTTATCTTGAATATCTTGCAGCAGAATCAAGAGGTGTTGCAGTAGAGAGATCTGTTAAGATAAACGGCGAGTCTCCTTTCGATGATGCGGTCAGCATTGAGTTTACCAGAATATGGAAAGACGGCGGCCCCGTAAAGGTCGATAACCAGAGAAACGAGATCAGGCCCACACAGGTTGAGGAATATGACTGGCAGAATTCATATTTTGCCGATGACATGGGATATGTTGACGATCCTTACCTTTTCTATTTTGAAAAAGGCGCCAATACCCTGACTCTTGAAGCTGTCAATGAGCCCATGGCGATAAAGAAGCTTGAGATAAGGGGAGTAAAGGAACTTCCCACATATGCCGATTATTCTTCCGCTAACGCAGGCAAGGCTGATTCCGCAGAGGCACAGAACGCTTCCGTTATCATAGAAGGAGAGCAGTCGGTAAGGAGAAGCGAGTCTTCACTTTATGCAAAGTATGACCGTTCATCACCCACCACCAGCCCTTCAAGCGTAACCACCACGGTGCTCAACTACGTGGGCGGCGAGGCATGGAGAAGCAACGGTATGTGGGTTGAATGGGATTTTGAGGTTCCTGCCGACGGCTATTACAACATAATGGTCAAGGGACGTCAGAATTATGCACGAGGCAGCGTTGCCAACAGAAGCATATACATAGACGGCGAGATTCCTTTCGAGGAACTTAAGGAAGTATCCTTTACATATGATAATGACTGGGATTGCAAAAGACTCGCCGACGAGAACGGAAATGATTTCAAGTTCTGGCTTGCAAAGGGTAAGCATACTATCCGTCTCGATGCCACACTCGGCAAACTCGGAGAGCTTCTTTCAAATCTTGAAGGTTCTACCTTCAGGCTCAATCAGGTGTACAGAAAACTGCTTGTATATACCGGTGCTACACCCGATCAGTTCCGTGATTACAAGATCGATTCCACCTACCCCGAGATCATCGAGGCTATGGATATCGAATCCAAGAGACTTTACAAGCTTGTCGACGATATGGTCGCATACTGCGGACAGAAGGCAGACAATGTTGCTACCGCACAGACCATAGCCCAGCAGCTTGAGCGTTTCGTTAAGAAACCCCAGAAGATCACTCTTGAGTTCATTGCTTTTAAGGATAATATCACAGCTCTCGGTACCGCTGCACTCAACTTGAGCGAGACCAAGCTGGATATAGACTACCTGCAGGTTACCGGCACATCTGTTGAACCTGCAAAGGATAAGACGAATTTCTTCAAGTCGGCATGGCATGAGATCAGATCCTTCGTGGCTTCTTTCTTTGTTGATTACAATGCAGTCGGTGATGTTTACACCGGCAGCGATGCAAAGGATGCCATCACCGTTTGGGTGCTGACCGGACGTGACCAGGGTACCATCTTAAAGTCAATGATAGATGACGGCTTCACTCCCGATACCGGAGTCAAGGTCAACGTCAAGATAGTCGGTGCAGACGCTCTGCTCAATGCGGTGCTTGCAGGACGCGGACCTGACGTGGTGCTTTCCGTAGGTGCGGACCAGCCTGTCAACTATGCTCTCCGTGGTGCTGCCGAGGATATCACGCAGTTCCCGGATTATAAGGAAGTGCTCAGCCACTATTCACCCAGCTCATATGAGCAGTACGGGCTTGACGGACATATTTATGCGATTCCCGAGCAGCAGACCTTCAACGTTATGTTCTATCGTAAGGACATACTTGAGGAGCTGGAGCTTGAGATCCCCAATACCTGGAAAGAAGTCATCGAGATGCTGCCTACCATTCAGGGCAACAACTTAACGATAGGTCTGCCTTCGGCAGCAGGTTCTTCCTCGAGTGCAGGTGCGACCACTACTGTGGCCTCCAATATGCCCGACCTCTCACTGTACTTCACACTGCTGTTCCAGTACGGTGGAGATATGTACAATAAAGAGGGTACGAAGACAGCTGTTGATACCGAGGCAGGCATCGGAGCATTTGACGACACAGTCAGGTTCTTCAATGATTACGGCATACCCGTTTACTTCGACTTCGTCAGCCGTTTCCGTTCGGGTGAGATGCCCATAGGCGTTATGGCATACTCGATGTATAACACACTTATGGTATCCGCACCGGAGATCAGAGGTCTCTGGGATTTCACACTGATACCCGGTACCGAGAAGGAAGACGGAACCATAGACCGCAGCTGCTTCATCACAGGTAATGCGACGATGATGATCAAGACAGATTATGAGCAGAAGAAGCAGAATTCCTGGAAGTTCATGAAGTGGTGGGCAAATGCGGATACACAGGTGAGGTTCGGACGTGAGATAGAAGCACTCCTCGGTGCTTCCGCAAGATACAATACAGCTAACAGGGATGCATTCTCAAGACTTTCCTGGAGCGTAGAGGATATCGAAGTGCTCGGCGCACAGTGGGATCAGACCGTAGGTATAAGGGAAGTTCCCGGCGGATATTTCACAGGCCGTCACATAGCAAACGCAGTGCGCAGATGTATCAACGAGAAGGACGATACACGTGAGACCATCATCGACTACTCGATCAAGATCGATGAAGAGATCACGAAGAAGAGACGAGAGTTCGGTATGCCCGTATACGGAGAATAAAGAGGTATAAAAATGGCGAAAGAAAAAGAATCAACACTCCCTAAGTTACCCGATATCAAGGGAAACGAAACGTACTTACAGAAGTATTTCATACTTCGTAAGCACAAAGCAAAAGTTGCATGGAGAAAGATGAAGATGAACAAGAACTGTTATCTCTTCCTTGCTCCCTATGCGATACTGTTTGCGATGTTCTTCCTGTATCCGGTGGTGGCGTCCATATTCTACAGCTTTACGTATTACAACATACTGCAGCCGCCCCGTTTTATCGGACTTAACAACTATATCAGCCTCCTGCTTGAAGATGATATTTTCCTGATAGGTGTAAAGAATACCTTCATCATAGCGCTGATCACGGGACCTCTCGGGTATATAATGTCATTCATATTCGCATGGATGATCAACGAACTTCCCCGTATGGTACGAAGCATAGCGGTGGTCATATTCTATGCACCTTCGATCGCAGGTAACTGTTTCGTTATCTTCTCGGTGTTCTTCCGCGGTGATGCATACGGATATGCAAATGCATTCCTTATGAACCTCGGTATCACCGACAACCCGATATACTGGTTCACGGATCCCAAGTACATGCTTCCTATCTGTATGGTGGTTATCCTGTGGATGAGTCTCGGAACCGGATTCCTTTCATTCGTTGCAGGTCTTCAGGGTGTTGATACATCCCTGTTTGAAGCAGGCGCCATCGACGGTGTGCGTAACCGCTGGCAGGAGCTCTGGTACATAACCCTTCCGAGTATGAAGCCCATGCTTATGTTCGGTGCCGTTATGACCATCACCACCTCCTTCGGTGTTGCGGATGTCACGATGCAGCTCTGCGGTTTCCCGAGTACCGACTATGCCGCACGTACCATAGTGGCCCATCTGATCGACTACGGTCAGCAGAGATTTGAAATGGGTTATGCCTGCGGTATAGCAGCTATACTTTTCCTGATGATGATCCTGTGCAACAAGGCTATACAGGCTCTCCTCAGAAGAGTGGGTACCTGATGAAATACCGGAATACGATACCTGAATCACTTTAGGAGTAAGGATAGATATTATGAAGAAAAACAAAAAAATGCACGTAATCGAGGAAAAGCCTTACAAGAAGCCGCTGATAAAGAGGAGAAAGGCCAACAGATCCATATCGGGTGATATAGCTCTCTATATCTTCCTGGCGCTGGTTGCCATCATAATGGTATTCCCTCTGGTATATGCGGTTGAAGCAGCACTCAAGCCTCTGGACGAGCTCTTCATGTTCCCGCCCAGGGTATTTGCGAGAAGACCTACACTGAACAACTTCGGTGACCTCTTCGTTACCATGGGAAAAGGCTGGGTTACTTTCTCAAGATACCTGTTCAACACGGTGTTCATCACCTTCGTTGGTACGGCAGGCCATCTGTTCATAGCCTCCATGGCGGCATTCGTGCTTGCTAAGTACGATTTTCCCGGCGGACAGGGATTTTTCCGTATAGTAACGACCGCCATGATGTTCAATGGCTGGGTTACGATGATCCCCAACTACATCCTGATCAGTAAGCTCGGCTGGGTCGATACATACTGGGCAGTCATCATACCTTCGCTTGCTGCACCTATAGGCCTCTTCCTTATGAAGCAGTTTATGGAAGGGCTTCCCACGGCTCTGATCGAAGCGGCCAAGATAGACGGTGCAAACGAGTGGACGGTTTTCTCGACCATAGTGATGCCTAACGTTAAGCCTGCATGGATGACACTGATCATCTTCCAGGTACAGGCGCTGTGGAATAACAGATTTTCAATGTATATCTATTCCGAAGAGAAGAAGCCGATGGTATTTGCTCTTCAGCAGATACAGGCCGGAGGTATCGCAAGGACAGGACAGGGCGCAGCGGTGCTGGTCGTGGTAATGATAGTACCTATCCTTATCTTCGTATTTTCAGAGAGCCAGATACTGGAGACCATGGCAAGTTCAGGTATCAAGGAGTAATGACCGGAGGGACAGTATGAAAAACAAGTTCGCAAAGATCGCAAGGATCGTGACAGCTACAGCGGTGAT
>JAIKYA010000064.1 GCA_024683645.1 Lachnospiraceae bacterium | reverse complement strand
GCGGCAGATCATACGAAAAAGAAGCTATTATAGAAAAAGCATATTCGGTATGGGGCAAGAAGCTTAAGAGAGGACGTAAAGATCTCAAAGAGATGGAACTGTATATTAAACCGGAAGAAGAGACGGTTTATTATGTGTTCAATAAGACGCGTAAGGGCAGTTACAAGATCTGATCGATCAACGTTAAGATTTAGCCAACAGCAAAAGTAACGGGCATGATAATAACAAAAAAAATATTACCATGAATACTTACAACAATATATCGAACTTTAGTATGGTACTAAAAGCGAAGCTTTAGGGCTTCGTTTTTTGCTTTGTTATGTATTTTACTTATAAGGAAACGAGAGGTGCGGAATGAGAAACAGACAGATCAAAAAGAACCTGATGATGCTGATCGCTTTGATGGGAGCATTGCTCGTATCAATCAGCCTGTCGGTACGGGCCGGTGAGGGTGACGGAAAAACGGTATCAGTCAGAAATTTCAGCCAGCTCAAAGCGGCATTGGAGGATCCGGATACTGAGACTGTGTGCCTGGAACCAAATACCATAGGTCTTGAGTATTCTGAATCACTTGTGACGAGCCGGGCCGGTGATCACGGAATCACGGTAAACGGCACCAAGATCCTTGATATAGGAAAAGGCGGACATCATTTCTACTTCAAAGAAAGCGAAGCTGATAAAAACGGCTTTGATGCTTTTTTCTATGTTGGAAGTCACGCCAGTCTGACCATAACCGGAGAAGGCGGACTGGAATACAGCCCGGCTTTTCGTACCGATACGGCAGAAAACAGCATGTTTCTGATCGGGACAGGCGGAAAGGTGAATATAAGTGATGATTTCAAAGGCATGCTTGCTGTTACTGCCGGTAAGAATAAAAAGACAGATGTCTGCAGTCTCTTTACACTGGAAAAAATACGATCCTGACAATAGGAAAATGCGATGAAGCTCACTTTTATACCTGTCCCAATCCCCAGGCCATGGCGGCCTCGGGAAGAAAGAGCGGCATGATCTACGATCCGAGCAACGGTATCACGTATATCACAGTGCTTGGCGGAGTCTTTCATCCTGCGGACGGACAGTACCTCTTATATAACACCTACAGAAATTCCCCGAGCCCGGACATTTTCTTTAATAATGTGATGCTGGCAGAGAAAGTATCGGATGCAGATGATGCCCGTATCTTCAATAACAGGGGGAGTGTGCCTGCGTACAGTGTGTATATTACGGACAGCTTTGAAAGATACGTGGCGCTGAACACCATACCTTTTAAGGATCAGAATTATGAACCCTCTGTTATATATCTGCAGCCGAATGAGAACAGCGAGCTGAGTGTAATGACCAACGACAGTATATATCTGCGCGGTTTGGATATATATGTCAGAAATATAGGGGATAAACAGTACCCGGCGGCTCCGGTGTATTCTGAAAATGGAGGAAAAGAAACCTTCTCATGGAACGGCCTGAGCGGAGCACCGGATAGTTCCAAGCGTGTCCTGAAACTTGTTTTCAGATACAGTTATGAAGGATATGAATGGACAAATGAGAGAGAGCTCTATGTGATCACTTCAAAAGCGGGAACGGAAGAAGAACCTGAAATCGTATATAACTACGATGGTCTCCGAAGGGCGCTCGCAGATCCCATAGTCAGATATATCAGTACTGACGATACTTGCAATGCTATCCTTGAAGCTGCAGATCCGGGGCTGGTCAAAAATGCAGTGGACAGATATCGGGCCACGGGAGATATAACGGAGCTGGATGATACGATAAAAGAGTTTGGATACTGTAAGACAGAGAACGTTGATGTACTGAGATTCCTGGGATACGGTCTTTCAAACAGCGCTTTGACAACCGTAGGAGCGAAGCATCTGGAGCTGAACGGAGATCTGAGGCTTTATACTGAAGCAGTGGTGGCTGCTGTAAACCATGACTGGCAGGAAGAAGGAGCTCTCTACGGTATAGATCTGTATAACAGTGATCTGAGCATCAGCGGGACCGGAATGATCATATGGCAGGGAAATTCAAAGGCAGACAAAGCACTGTCGGCTG
>JAIKYA010000025.1 GCA_024683645.1 Lachnospiraceae bacterium | reverse complement strand
CACAGATCAGCAAAAGATCAAATATCTGACAGATCTTTTTGAAAAAACATATATAAGCGACATAATCGATCGCAATGGTATAGAGAAGACGGAGGAATTAGAAGCACTATTAAATGTGCTCGCTTCGGCTGTCGGCTCATTTACAAATCCGACAAAGATCGAGGCAACATTTAAAAGCGTATTGAAGTCAAGAATCTCCAGAAATACGATCGTGCAGTATATAGAATACCTAAAGGATGCTTTTATCATCAATGAAGCAAGCAGATATGATGTGAAAGGCAGAAAGTATATAGGTACTCCGCTCAAATACTATTATGAAGATTTGGGACTTAGGAATGCCAGACTCGGGTTTCGCCAGGTGGAGGAAACTCATCTGATGGAAAATGCCGTATACAATGAATTGCTGTTTAGAGGTTACGCAGTTGATGTCGGTGTGGTGGAAATAAGAAAGCGAAATCAGGAAGGCAAGCAGGAGAAGAGAAAGCTGGAAATAGATTTCGTTGCCAATATGGGAAGCCGCCGATATTATATTCAGTCGGCCTTTCAGATCCCTGATCAGGAGAAAGAAAGACAGGAGAAGGAATCTCTTAATAATGTAGATGATTCCTTCAAGAAGATAGTTCTGGTCCGGGATGTTGTAAAGATTTCAAGGGATGAGAAAGGTATTGTTACGATGAGCATATATGACTTTTTGATGGATAAAGACAGTTTGGAAAAGTGTTGAGGGTACAAGTATGGAAAGCCAGATATTGTCAATGTTGCATCCTTTACCCCTAAAGCCCCGCTGCATATGGCAAGATCCGCGCCGGGGTGATATAATGATATGCGGTGATCTAAGCCTGACTATATGAGAGGAGAGACAGAATGAAACACAAAAACAGAGTATTAGCCTTTTTGATGACCTTTGTAATGCTCATCAGCCAGTTTGCCGGGAATGCAATGACTGTGCATGCGGAGCCGGATACGGGGACAGTGAGCAATGTCAAATATCTTGATGACAAAGGTATTTCTCAAAACTGCGCCAAGGCCACGGCAGTGACTTCCGGGGTTACGGCATGGGGAGTTCAAAATGAGACAACGTGGTATGCTGTAACAGCGAGTACAGAGTGCAGCAGCAGTATCACAGTGACAGGAACAGTGCATCTAATCCTATGCGATGGTGCTACTCTGACAGCGACAAGAGGCATAAGAGTGGCAGAGACCACCAGCCTGTTTATATATGCTCAGAGCAAAGGGGAAGACGCGGGATGCTTGAAAATAACAAGTCCGGATAGCTGTAACGCCGGGATAGGCGGCGGAGACGGAGGAGAAGGTGGAACGATCACGATAAACGGCGGTAATGTAACAGCGACCGGTGGAATGTATGGGGCCGGGATCGGCGGCGGTTATGATAGCACAAGCGGCGGAATAATTACGATAAATGGCGGTACGGTTACAGCTAATAATACAAGCGATTATACTGCGTGTATCGGTGCCGGTTATCAAGGAACTGGAGGAGATATATCCATACTTGGCGGCAGCGTTACAGCTCATGCTTTTCAAAGAGGCATCGGCATAGGCGATTATGGTGGAAAAAGCACTATTAATATCGCGCTTGCAAAGGCCGGCGATCAGATAGATGTTTCGGACAGTGGTTCGTACTATGATAATTACAGCTACCGTGGAAGTGTAACTGCCGGGAGCAGATTTTCTGTCTGGAGAGGCGGGGAGGCTGAAGGTATTGTAAATACCGGAAATATAAGTGATACATTTACTATCAGGAATTCGGTTCTAAAGCCGATAATCGGAAATATATTAAGCACTGACGGAAATGTCACAGCTGATACAGGGCGTCTGGGCAGTACAGACTATTATGAGATAACGGAGGGTAAGTCGGTCAGCCTGAGTCCCAAAACAGGTTATCATTTTGTGAGCGTGACTGCGGAAGATGAAGAGGGGGAAGAGATCGATCTTGCCGATGAAGGTACTGTATGGAGCTTTGTAATGCCCGATAAGGATGTAAATGTCGAAGCCGAAGTTGAAGCCAATAGCTATACGATAAAGTTTGATAAGAATAATGATGATGCTTCGGGGACTATGGAGGAGCAGGAGTTTGATTATGACAGCTGGGATGAACTTCGTCCTAACATGTATATTATTCCAGGGAAGGCGCTCGACAGGTGGACGACTGAGCCTGACGGGAGCGGAACTGCGTATGAAAATGCAGAAGAAGTCAAGAATCTGACAGATGCTGATGGAGGGTGCATAACGCTGTATGCACAGTGGCGTAAAGCAGATGAGTGGGATGAGCTGCAGGATCTGCTGAATAATACAGCTGAAAACGCTACACTCAAACTTGATAGGGATTATACCGCAACCGAGGGTGATAAAAGTCTGAAGATTGCAAGGTCGCTTACCCTGGATCTGAACGGTCATGTGATAGATGGCGCAGAAAAAGTTGATCACGTGGTTGAACCTATTTGGGGGGCAACACTGACACTTGCAGACAGTGATATGGCTGCCATACATGAGCCGGGTATAAGCTATCATGATCCCGTGAGCGATGAGGATATCACGATCACGGGAGGAGTGATAAGAGGAGGAAAGATTTCCGGTATTTATCTGTTGACGTATGGTAGAAAAGAAACCATGATAATGAACGGAGGTACCATAACTGCCTGTGGATTATCAGGCGGTCGCGGGGGGATATATTTATGCGGCGGTACGGATTTGGTAATAAACAGTGGTCTGATAGCAGGAAACAGCTGTGGTATAGTTGGCAACGGCGATAAGAATACACATCTCACTATTACTGCCGGAACTATAGCAGGTAATGCGGGAAATTCCGGTGGTATAAACACATCTACAGTTGATATACTGCTCACCGGCGGCAGGATATATCATAATAAAGCAAATATTAATGCCGGAGGAATAGAGTTGCATTCAAGCAGCTTACGCATGAGCGGAGGCTGCATAGATGAGAATATTGGGAGCTGTGGTATAGCTCTATTTGATGACTCCATGTTTGAAATGTCCGGTGGCAGGGTTGTAAATAATGTAGGTAACACTGGCGGTATATTCAAATTATATGGAACAGTCAGTCTGTCGGGCAGGGTGGAGATATGCGGTAATACTACAGATGACGGAAAACAAAGAAATCTTTATATGTGTAGTTATAAGGGCTATTATACCGCTCAAATAAGCGGGAAGCTGGATCCTGCATCACTTGTAGGGCTAACTTATGGTTATGGGAATTCAAGCCCGAATTATGCAGAAGCACTTACGGACGGATTGGGTGACTACGGTAATAATGCGCTTGAGGTGTTCTTTTATGATGACGGTAATCAGATGGAGGACTGTGAACTTCTGCTTTATGACCGTGATTGGGTGATGAGGAGAAAAGGAGCTGCAAATATCGTTTCCTTTAACAGTGCCGGAGGAAGTGCTGTTCCTTCTCAGAAGATACTTGGAGATTTTAGTTATGGAAACTATAACGACAAGACAAAAGCCCTGGCTATAGAACCTATAGTACCGCTAAAGGATGGTTATGATTTCACCGGATGGTATAAGGGTGATGAAATATACGATTTTTCAACACCTGTTTCGGGAAATATGACACTTACGGCAGGATGGACCGTCAGCAAAAGAAACGTAACCGTAAATAACGGAAGCGGAGACGGAAAGTATGCGAAGGGAACAACTGTCAGCATAACTGCAGATGTGCCTGCAGAAGGCATGGTATTTAACTGCTGGACGAGTGAAGACGGAGTTGTTTTTGACGACGCAACAAGCTCAACGACAAGCTTTGTGATGCCCGGAGAGGATGTTACGGTAACGGCCACGTATAAAAAGAAGGATGAACCGTATACAGATCCGGATCCTATAAGACCTGATCCCGTTGAGCCGGAACCACAGCCTCAGCCTCAGCCAGATCAACCGGTGAATCCTGAGAATCCCGAAACTCCTGTTCAGCCCGAGACTCCGGATACTCCCGATACTCCGGTTCAGCCCGAGACACCGAAGCCGGATACCCAGATACCGCTGACCCCTTCAGTTAATAGGTCCGTAAAGATAAATGATGCCGATGTATCGGTAAGCATTAACATCACTTATCCCAAGGCAGTCAACTGGACGGGTAGCAAGATAACACAGGCACAGCTCGCTGTACTTGCACAGGATGGCGAGATTGCAAAGGTAAAGATCGAAGGACTTGAGAAAGCCATAGCGGCACTTAACAAAGACGCAGACCTCAGCAAGCTCATCAAAGTAAGCTATGTGATCGGTAAGAAAAAGAAGGTAGGAGAGAAGGGCAGCTTCTATGTAAAGCTCTCGCTTAACAGTAAAGTCTGCAAGAAGGCCAAGATAAAAGGCAAAGACAAGAAGGCGCTTGAAGCGTTGATAAAGGACATCAACAAGGAGTTCAAGGCGCATCATTATGAGTTCGACATCGCACCTGTAGACTTAAGTGATGCCAAAACAGTAGAGAGTGTAAGCATCAAGGCAGCCTTCAAAAACGGTGAGCTGCAGCTTAACGAAGACGGAAGCATCAAGAAGATAAAGAGCTTAAAGATAAAGGTAAAGATCCCGGGAAAGAAGAAGGCAAAGACTTACAGCTTCAGCGGAAAGAAGATAGCAAAGAGCTTCACGGTCAAGCTGACCGATCCTGCAACAAAGAAAGCGGATGTAACAGCGCTAGACGGTCAGAACTTCAAGGGAAGCAGAAGCGGAGTGGAGATAGTTAAATGATCAGAAGTAAATAGTATGGCAGAACAAAACCACGGGAGCGATCCCGTGGTTTTTTACTTTTTTCTTTTCTTTCTCTTCCGGGCCTCTGACAGTACGCTCCGGGTTTCCTCAATCTGTGTATCGGTTGCCTTCGCATACACGTTCGTCGTCAGAATTTGTTATGTGAAAATGGTAAAAATTTTGTGGCGGGATTTGACACAATTTCACAAAAAACGACAATAATGGTGTCAGATTTAAAGAATTTGGGGCTGTGAATGCAGACCCGTTTTTTATCTTAAGTCGGTTTTGAGTAAATTATTTGCAAAGGTTAAAAAAGGGAGGTGAAAAACCGATGGGTTCGATACGACGCTGTTAAAAAAATGATTTTTTGGGGGAATTCAAAGAAAAGAAAAATATATTACCTCGCAAAGCACTTGGGTATAAGTTTTAGGACAGTACTATCGCAAATATGTTTTGAAACAGTACATTAACCAATCAATGATGATTGAGCAAAGAATCAGAAAACTTAAGAGCTTAAGCTAAGAAATGCCCATAAATACTGGGCTGGCGACCATCCCCAAATAGCGTTTACACCAATTTTACGCCAATATGTGCAACAGGTTATGACAGGAAAAGGTAAGATATGACACTATGATATGCCAGGT
>JAIKYA010000162.1 GCA_024683645.1 Lachnospiraceae bacterium | reverse complement strand
GGGAATGCCTTGTTGATACTGTTTCCCCGAAAAAATCTGAAGAAATCGTTTATTCTGGCGGAAAAACGATGGTTAAGTCTCGTTCTTTGAAGTTGTGACAGGAAACGTATCATCTTTCTGGCTCTGTTTACTACCAGTTTATCTTCGTCGGAAAGCTCATCCATACCCAGTATGGCAATGATATCCTGCAGCTCATTATATTTCTGCAGATACTCCTGTACTGCACGGGCCGTTTCGTAATGCTCCTTACCGACTATATCCTCCTCCAGTATACGCGACGTGGAATCCAGCGGATCCACAGCCGGATATATACCCTGCTCGGCTATGCTTCTTGAAAGCACCGTGGTGGCATCCAGATGGGTAAAAGTCGTTGCGGGGGCCGGGTCGGTCAGGTCATCGGCAGGCACGTACACGGCCTGAACGGATGTAACGCTTCCTTCTTCCGTAGAAGTGATACGCTCCTGAAGCTGCCCCATCTCCTGTGCCAGCGTGGGCTGGTAACCCACTGCAGAAGGCATTCGTCCCAGAAGTGTTGACACCTCCGAACCTGCCTGCACAAATCTGAATATATTGTCTATGAAGAGGAGCACGTCTCTGTGCTGGACATCACGGAAATACTCTGCCATTGTCAGTCCCGTAAGTGCAACTCTCATACGCACGCCGGGGCTCTCGTTCATCTGTCCGAACACCATGGCCGTCTTGTCTATGGTACCGCTCTCCTTCATCTCGTTCCACAGATCGTTACCCTCACGGCTGCGCTCGCCCACTCCGGTAAATATGGAGTACCCGCCGTGTTCCATAGCCACGTTATGTATAAGCTCCTGTATAAGAACGGTCTTTCCTACACCCGCACCGCCAAAGAGCGCTATCTTTCCGCCTCTTGCATAGGGTGCCAGCAGATCTATTACCTTGATGCCGGTCTCAAGTACCTCTATCGAAACATTCTGTCTGGCAAAGGAAGGTGCCGGACGGTGTATCTCCCACCTTGTCGCATCTTCGGCTATGGGCTCACCACCGTCTATCGGCTTACCCAGTACGTTGAACATCCTGCCTATCGTGTTATCGCCCACAGGCACTCTGATACCGCTGCCGGTAGACTCAACCTCCATGCCGCGATACATCCCTTCGCTTTCGGAAAGCATTATGCATCTTACGGTATGATCCTCCAGAAGCTGGGCCACCTCCATCGTAAGTTCCTTCCCGTTAAGTACGGTTAGCAGAGCCTCACGGAGTCTGGGCATGGTCCCTTTATCAAATTCAACATCTATGACAGGTCCTGATACCTGTACTACCCTTCCCTTAGCCAACTATCTTTCCTCCATCTGCTGCCGCGCTCTTTTTAGCCTGCGCATCCTCTGGGCTTTTGCTCCGGCAGATACTTCAGTTATCTGCTGGGTTATGGCAGCCTGTCTTACCCTGTTATATTCTTTCTTAAGTCTGGTGAGCAGCTCCTCCGCATTACGGTTTGCGTTGCTCATTGCGTTCATCCTTGAATTCTGCTCGGCCGAGAACGAATCCACCAAAGCTCCGTAGATAAAGCCCGCCACATATGAGGGGATCATGGAATCGAGCACCGATGTGGGCGATGGTTCAAAACGGTATTCTTTCTCATCCTTTTTTCTGCTTTTTACGAAATCCCTGCGTGAAAAAGGCAGTACCCTTGCCTGTCTTACAACACAGCTAAGCTCACTTTCCATATCGCTGTATATGACGGTGATCTCGTCGGTCCTGCCGCTGTCATACTCATCAAGAAGCAGGGCGGATATCTCCCTGGCCCTCTCAAAAGTGGGATCCTGTGCCGAATAATAAAATGTCTCCTCTATGGGGAGTTTGTGCTTCTTAAAATATCTGCGCCCGTAATCGCCCACCACATACAGGCGGACATTGCGGTGCTTTTTCATCTCTTCTTCAGCGGCACGTATCACATTATGATTATAGCCGCCTGCCAGCCCGCGATCTGCTGTTATGACCAGAAAAGCATGTTTGCTGATCTCTTTTTTATGGTCCTTGGGATAAAAATAATGCGAATCAACATCCCCGGTACTCTGG
>JAIKYA010000149.1 GCA_024683645.1 Lachnospiraceae bacterium | reverse complement strand
TTGTAAGTAAAGAGTCAGAAGCCAGTTGCCCGGGAGCTTGAGAACAAGCTCTCGTTTTTTACTTTATAGGAAACTCCTCTGGAATTTCCATAAAGCAAAAAGCCCTCCGGGCGGGATGCGCACTCGCGCGAGAGGAAAATGTTGCCTTCGGCAACCGCGCTCGGCGCTAGCGTTCCGCAAGCGGAACGCTTTGTTCTGAAAAAACGAAAAAGCATAACGAAGATATAAACCAGAAAAATCAAAACAAAAAAGAAAAAAAGGAGATAAGAAAATGAGTGAGTACAGATTTGAAACATTACAGTTACACGTAGGTCAGGAACAGGCAGATCCTGCAACAGATTCCAGAGCGGTACCTATTTATCAGACGACTTCATACGTTTTCCATAACAGCAAGCACGCAGCAGACCGTTTCGGCCTGGCAGATGCAGGAAACATCTACGGACGTCTGACCAACTCCACACAGGATGTGCTGGAAAAAAGAATAGCAGCCCTTGAAGGCGGCAGCGCAGCACTTGCACTTGCCTCCGGAGCAGCAGCCATCACATATACGATCGAAGCGCTTGCTGCAAACGGCGGGCACATCGTTGCACAGAAGACTATCTACGGTGGAAGTTACAACCTCCTTGCACATACACTTCCCCAGTACGGGATCGAAACTACTTTCGTTAACGCTCATGATCTTGCTGAGGTAGAGGGCGCGATCAAAGAAAACACAAGAGCGATCTATCTTGAGACTCTCGGAAATCCCAACAGTGATATTCCCGATATAGACGCTATCGCAGAGATAGCACATAAGCACGGTCTTCCCCTGGTTATAGACAATACTTTCGGAACACCTTATCTTATCAGACCCATCGAGCACGGCGCAGACATTGTTGTTCACTCTGCTACCAAGTTCATCGGCGGGCACGGTACCACTCTCGGCGGTATAATAGTCGAAGCAGGCAAGTTCAACTGGAAGGCAAGCGGAAAATATCCCGCTATAGCGGATCCCAACCCCAGCTATCACGGAGTATCCTTCTATGATGTGGTAGGCCCGGCTGCTTTTGTAACATATATAAGAGCCATCCTCTTAAGAGATACCGGTGCTACCATTTCACCTTTCAATGCATTCCTGCTTCTGCAGGGTGTTGAGACACTCTCACTCAGGCTTGAGAGACATGCCGAGAATACAAAGAAGGTTGTTGATTTCTTAAGCAAACATCCCAAGGTGGAGAAAGTAAATCATCCGTCACTTGCAGATCATCCGGATCATGAATTATATAATAAGTATTTCCCTAACGGCGGGGCATCGATCTTCACCTTCGATATAAAGGGAGGCCAGGAAGAAGCATGGAAGTTCATAGATAACCTGAGCATCTTCTCGCTTCTTGCAAATGTTGCGGATGTGAAGAGCCTGGTCATCCATCCCGCATCAACAACTCACTCACAGCTTACCGATGAGGAACTGAAGGATCAGGGCATCAACAGAAATACCATCCGTCTTTCCATCGGGACCGAGCATGTAGACGATATCATCGCAGACCTTGAAAAAGGATTTGCAGCAGTGTAAAATAGGTAGCTGTCATAGGAGGATAAGATCATGTCAAATATTTATAAAGGAACACTCGGACTTATAGGAAACACACCTCTGGTAGAGGTCACGAATATCGAGAAGGATCTGGGACTGAAGGCTACCGTTTTGGTAAAGCTTGAGTACTTCAATCCGGCAGGAAGCGTAAAAGACCGTATTGCCAAGGCTATGATAGAGGACGCCGAGGAAAAAGGGCTGTTAAAAGAGGGTTCGGTGATAATCGAACCCACCAGCGGCAATACAGGTATAGGTCTTGCCTCCATTGCAGCTGCAAAGGGATACAGGATCATCCTCACGATGCCTGAGACCATGAGTGTGGAGAGAAGGAACATACTGAAGGCTTACGGTGCGGAGATAGTGCTCACCGAGGGTGCAAAGGGTATGAAGGGTGCCATAGCAAAGGCTGAGGAACTTTCCAAAGAGATACCCGGCTCATTTATCCCCGGACAGTTCATCAATCCCGCCAATCCTGCGGTACACAAGGCTACAACAGGTCCGGAGATATGGAAAGACACGGACGGTAAAGTAGACATATTCATCGCGGGTGTGGGAACCGGCGGAACGGTTACCGGAACGGGTGAATACTTAAAGGAGCAGAATCCCGCAGTGAAGGTAGTCGCACTTGAGCCGGCAGATTCACCGGTGCTTTCAGAAGGCAGAGCAGGTGCACATAAGATACAGGGTATAGGCGCAGGCTTCGTTCCCGATGTACTGAACACAAAGGTTTATGACGAAGTATTCAAGGCACCCAATGAGGATGCATTTGCAACAGCCAGATACCTGGCAAAGAAGGAAGGTATTTCCGTAGGTATATCCTCAGGAGCAGCACTTTTTGCGGCTATCGAGTTTGCAAAGAAGCCCGAAAATGAGGGCAAGGTGATAGTAGCCCTGCTTCCCGACAGCGGTGACAGATACTATTCCACAGCTCTTTTCTCGGAATAAGGAACAGAATAATGCGAAGTAAACCCGCGCCTTCCGACGCGGGTTTTTTCGTTGAACTATCGGCCGGCTTGTGGTACTATTTTATTTGTTGAAATGCGCCTGAAACGGCCATGGAATATATCGGAAAGCAAAGGAGAGGGTTATGTTAAAAAAAGCAAAAAACGGAAGTGTACAGGTAACGGGGGGAGTATTCCGTGAGCGTATGAATCTGGACCGCAATTATCTGCTGGAACTGGATAACACCTGTCTGTTACAGAATTTCTATCTGGAGGCCTGCATAATAGTGCCCGGTGCACAGCAGGTACATGATCCGAATGCGATAAACCTGCACTGGGGCTGGGAAGCACCCTGCGGTCAGCTGCGAGGACATTTCCTCGGACACTGGCTCTCTGCTGCGGCAGCTTTTGTTGCAAGCGACAGAGACAAGGAGCTTAAGATAAAGCTGGATAAGATAGTTTCCGAACTGGCCCGCTGCCAGGAAAAGAACGGAGGCAGATGGGTAGGCTCCATTCCCGAAAAATACATGAATGCCCTCGCATATGACGAATACATCTGGTCACCGCAGTATACGATGCACAAGACCATAATGGGTCTCGTTGATGCTTACAGATATGCCGGAAATGAGCAGGCTCTCGATATAGTGGATAAACTGGCTGACTGGTATCTCGAGTGGGTACCTAAGATGGATGCGATAGATCCGAATATAGTCTACAAGGGAGAGCAGGGCGGTATGCTCGAAGAGTGGGCGGAGCTGTACGCGCTCACAGGTAAAGAAAAATATAAGACACTTATTGATGCATATAAGAACAACGGTCTGTATAAGAAACTGGAGAAGAACGATGACGTTCTTTCCGATGAACACGCCAACTCCAGCATCCCAGTATCGCACGGTTCGGCAAGGCTTTACGAGGTGCTTGAGGATGAAAAAGAAAAAGAGTATTTCAGAAAAGTAACAGAGAGATTCTGGGAGAATGCCGTTACGGAAAGAGGCATGTTTGCTACTACAGGAGCCAATGCAGGCGAGTTCTGGATACCGCTTAAAAAGATGGGGCAGTATATAAGTGACAGTGATCAGGAATTCTGTACGGTATACAACATGGTAAGAACTGCGGAGTATCTGTACAGATGGACAGGAGATAACAAATATCAGGATTATATAGAGAGAGCGATATATAACGGGTTCCTTGCACAGCAGAACCGCTTCACCGGCATGCCGGCATATTTCCTCTCACTCAGAGCCGGAGCAAAGAAAAAATGGGGCAGCAAGAGGCATGATTTCTGGTGCTGCTCGGGAACCATGGTGCAGGCACCTACGCTGTATCCGAACCTTATCTACTACACGGATGAGAAAGAGGACAGCGTGAGTGTTGCACAGTATATCCCGTCAAAAGCAGAGATAGAACTGGGTGGCAGAAAGATAAAGCTGAGTCAGGCAACGGATATGCTCAGCTATAACAATCAGGTTCTGTTTGATGAGCATTCGGGCGGAGAGCGTTCGAGGTGGTCACTGAAATTCGAGATCGAAAATGAAGATGATAAAGCTTTTGAGCTGAAACTCAGGATACCGAAATGGTGTGTAGGTGAGCCCTCGGTAGTTATCAGGGATAACGCTGAGCTGAGTTTTGAAATTGTTAAAGACCAGATCGTGGTTAAAAACATAGGTAAAGGAAAGTTTACCATCGGTGTCGTTTTTGCATCACAGGTGGTTGCAGAAGCACTTCCCGACAGGCCCGAACTGAGTGCTCTGGTAGACGGCCCCATAGTGCTCGCGGGACTTACCGATAAGGACTGCGGCATAGAGCTGAAGGGCGGCCTGGAGAGCGCGCTTTATCAGAGAACGGAACATACCTATACATCTTATGTATGGAAGCAGAATTCCTATGTGACGATAAACCAGCCGGTGAACTTTGAACTGAAGGCACTTTACGATGTGGCGGATGAAGAGTATACGGTATACTTTACAATGAAGGATCATAAAGAATGAAAGAAAAACTGAAACTCCTCGGAGCTGAATTTCTGTTTATGCTCTGCGTCATTATCGTATCGGCTTTCTCCGGAACGCTCCAGTTTGCGTGCCGGGGGACGGGAGAGAATTACAGAGGGATACTGTTTGCGGGAACCATCTACAGATACAATATCCTGACATATATTCTCGGCGTGGTGATGTTTGCCGCATTTGTATATTACGCATATATAAAGTATTTCAAAAACGTAGTGCGCAGCTTCAGAAAAGAAGGTTCGTTCATGAAGTTTTTCTATGTAGTCATTGCACTCATCACAAGCTTTCTTATGTTTGCGGCGATGATAGGCTGTGACCTGTTTATGCTGGGACTCAACGACGAGATACGTCCCGAAGCCCTGTTTTATCTGACCGGCTTTGGCTGGCCCGCATTTATACTTGTATTTATGCTGGCTGTATTATTTATAAAGGAAAAGGAAAGATCATGAAGTGGTTAAGATTCAGAGTAAAAACTATAACGGCGGCCGAAGACATACTGGTTTCGGATCTGTATGACAAGGGGCTGGAAGGTGCGCAGATAGAGGATCGTGTACCGCTTACCGCGCTGGAAAAAGAGCAGATGTTCGTTGACATAGCTCCTGATCCGGGTACGGATGACGGTATAGCTTATCTTTCATTTTTTGTGGAAGCCCCCGAAGATGAAGAAGAGAAGAAAAAAGCCGCGGACGATACACGGAGACTTATCGAAGAAACGATAGAGGAGTGGCGCAGTTTCAACACCGACGTGGGTGAAGGAAGCATAGAGGTATCGGAGACAGAGGACATCGACTGGATAAATAACTGGAAAAAGTATTTCCACCAGTTTACGATTGACGATCTGCTGGTGATACCTTCATGGGAAGAGCCGGAAGAAAAGGATGCGGACAAGATGATACTCCGCATCGATCCGGGCACCGCCTTCGGAACAGGCATGCACGAGACAACGCAGCTGTGTATAAGGCAGCTTAAGAAGTATATTGACAAAGAAACCAGACTTCTGGACGTGGGAACCGGCAGCGGTATACTCGGCATACTTTCGCTTATGTACGGGATAAAGAGTGTGACCGCTACGGATCTGGATCCCTGTGCGGTACCGGCAGTGGCGGATAATCTTGAGCGCAATCATGTGGATCCGGCGGGCTTTGAACTGCTGATAGGAAATATCATTGATGATAAAGAGATAAAAGACAGGGTGGGATATGAGTGTTACGACGTGGCTGTCGCTAACATACTGACGGAGGTACTGCTCCCGCTCACACCGGTGCTACATGAGCATTTAAAGAAGAACGGTATCTATATCACTTCGGGTATCATAGAAGGCAAGGAAACACAGGTTGAAGAAGCGATGAAGGATAACGGGTTCGAAGTATTGGGAACCTATGCGCAGGGTGAGTGGCGCAGCGTAGTGGGAAGGAAGCTGTAAGATGCATCATTTTTTCACTGAACCGTCATGCATACAGGGAGACGTGATACGCATAGAAGGCGGTGACGTTAATCATATCAGAAACGTGCTGCGTATGAAGCCGGGCGAAGAGATATCGGTGAGCGTACCCGGAGACGACAGGGAATACCGCTGCGGCATAGAAGAGATAGGCGAAGATGAAGTCATATGCAGCCTGCGTTTTATAAAAGAAGAGGGTGTGGAACTTCCCTACAGGATAACTCTGTTTCAGGGGCTGCCCAAAGCTGACAAAATGGAACTGATAATTCAGAAAGCCGTGGAACTGGGGGCTTATGAAATAGTTCCCGTAAAGAACGAACGCTGCGTGGTAAAGCTGGATGATAAGAAGGCTGCGCAAAAGGCGGCACGCTGGCAGGGGATAAGCGAGGCGGCTGCAAAGCAGAGCAGGCGCGGTGTTATACCTCAGGTAAGCCTGCCGGTATCCATGAAGGAAGCGGTGATGCGTGCAAAAGAGATGACGCTCGCCTGCATACCCTATGAACTGGCCGAAGGAATGGAGGCGACCAAAGCATTCACAGACAGGATGTGTGAAGAAAAGAAAGGCAGCCTCGGGATATTTATAGGACCGGAGGGCGGCTTTACAAAGGAAGAAGTGGAGCTGGCTGCAGCAGCAGGCGTCCGGCCCATATCACTCGGAAGAAGGATACTCAGGACCGAGACTGCCGGAATGACAATGCTTTCGATAATAATGTATGAGCTGGAGGTTATGGCGTGAAAGAGATATATCTGGATAATTCCGCAACTACGAAATGCTTTGACAATGTTGCGGAGGCAGTAAGCAGATGTCTTACGGAGGAATACGGTAATCCGTCGAGTGCGCATCACCTGGGAGTGGTGGCCGAAAAAAAGATAAGAGAAGCAAGAGAGATATTCGCAAAGATCCTGAGGGTAAAGGAGAGCGAGATATACTTTACTTCGGGCGGCACGGAGAGTGATAATCTGGCGATACTGGGCGCGGCGAGAGCGAATAAGAGAAACGGCATGCATGTTATCACAACAAAGATAGAGCATCCAGCAGTGCTCAATACAATGGCTGAACTGGAGAAGGAAGGTTTCGAAGTGACTTATCTTCCCGTGGATGAAGCAGGAGTGATATCCGCCGAGGAGGGAGTCTTCGCAGTAAGCGGGGATACGGTACTTATCTCCGTCATGCATACCAATAACGAGATCGGCTCGCTCCAGCCCGTGGCACAGCTGGGCCGGCTGCTGAAAAGAAAATATCCGAAGCTCGTATTCCATGTGGATGCGGTGCAGGGCTTCGGCAAGGCAGCGATATATCCGAAGGAGATGGGAATAGACCTTATGAGCATAAGCTCCCATAAGATACACGGTCCTAAAGGTGCCGGTGTCCTTTACATCTCGGAGAAGACAAAGATCGCGCCGTTAGTCTACGGAGGCGGACAGCAGAAGGATATAAGACCCGGTACCGAGAATGTTCCCGGCATCGTGGGTATGGCCGAAGCTGCAAAGACTCTGTTTGCGGATATGGAAGCTGATACAGAAACGCTCTACGCCATCAAGAAGGATTTTGTAAGAGAACTGTCCGGGCTGGAAGATGTGGAGATAAACGGACTGCCGGGCGTTAGAAACGTAAAGGGCTTAAGTGATGATGCGGTCGAAAAAGCAGTGCGCGCAAGTGCTCCGCATATTATCAGTGCATCCTTTAAGGGTGTGAGATCGGAAGTGCTTTTACATGCGCTTGAAGAAAGAAATATATATGTTTCGGCGGGCAGCGCCTGCTCTACCCATAAGAAAACCGACTCTGCAACGCTGACAGCTATCGGCCTGAAGGCCGCTCTTATGGATTCGACGATACGTTTTTCAACATCGGTATTTACCAAAAAAGAAGATACGGAAGAGACCGTAAGGGCTCTCAGAGAACTGCTACCTGAACTCCGGAAGTATTCGGCAAGATAAGGAGAAGACATGCTTCCTTTTAAAACCAATCTGACCATATTCATAATAGAATTTCTCTGTTCCGTACTGCTGCAGACTTTTTATGCAGTGTCGGAATACGGGGTGGAGAGGGCCTTTCTGGCAGCACTCGGACTGATCCCGGTGCTTCTGGTCTTCCTTATCGCATATCATACGGACAATGAGAGAGTGGTGGTGTACTGTCTGCTTTTTGCCGGACTGGCATCACTTTATTACATGAGCTATGTAACCTCTACCCAGGGAATGCTGATGTTCACCTTCCTTGCAACAGGTACGACCATAGCGCTGTTCCTTATACAGCAGGTACTGATAGTTTACTTTGCGGTCACATCGGCCATACTGATCCTTATGATCATCTTCCAGCAAAATGTGGTGCTGACTTTCTTTGACAGCAGCCAGTATATATCCTACATCACGCTTTATGCTTTCGCGGGTGTGGCACTCATCTTTATTTCCTACAGCGTGGAAAAATACAAGAGAGAGATGGAAGAAAAGAACGAGATAGCAAGGGAAGCGCTGGAGGCAAAATCAAACTTTCTTGCAAACATGAGCCATGAGATCCGTACTCCCATGAATGCCATCTACGGTATGGCAGAGCTTCTGGGCGAGAGGGATTTTAATCCCGAGGAGAAAGAATATGTGGCAACGATAAAACGTTCCTCGGAAAATCTGCTGTCGATCATCAACGAGATACTGGATTTTTCAAAGGTTGATTCGGGTAAGATGGAGATAACCGAGGATCCGTACAATTTCAATGAGATGCTGCAGGACGTGGTGACCATCATAGAGTTCCGTATGCGCGGAAAGAATATCGTGCTCAGGCTGGAAGTCGATCCGAAGGTACCGATCACTCTTCTGGGCGATGAGACCAGGGTAAGGCAGATACTCATCAACATACTTAATAATGCCGTGAAGTTTACCAACCAGGGTTCCATCACGCTCGGGATCATGTGGAAAGATGAGAGCATGATCTATAACACCGACCGCGGACGCATGATCATATATGTACAGGATACAGGTATAGGTATATCGGAAGAGAATATCAAAAAACTGTTCACCGAATTCGGGCAGATCGATACCAAGAAAAACCGTAACGTTGAAGGAACCGGCCTCGGCCTTGCTATCTGCAAGAGACTGGTTGATGCCATGAGCGGAGAGATAACGGTCAACTCGAAGCTCGGTGTGGGAAGTACTTTTACCGTGGTACTGCCGATGAAGGTATGTGATGCGACCGAGAGTCATTTCGAATTCAGGCATCTGGAAAACAGGAGCACCAATACCTACACACCGGAGATCACCGCACCTACGGCAAAGGTGCTGATCGTTGACGACAATAAAGTAAATCTGCAGGTGGCTGCCGAGCTTTTAAAACTTTTCGGTATAGAAGCCCAGACCGTGGAAAGCGGCCAGGATGCCATCGACAGGATAGCAAAGAAGACGCAGCGTTATGACCTGATTTTCATGGATCACATGATGCCGTTCATGGACGGCGTGGAAGCGACCAGGCAGATAAGAATGCTTGGAGGCCCGGCTGCAAAAGTGCCGATAATCGCACTTACCGCAAATGCCATAAAGGGCGTGGACAGACTGTTCCAGGAAGCGGGGATGAACGACTACATACCAAAACCCGTGCGTCTGGAAATGCTCGGAGCCGTACTGAAAAAGTGGCTGCCCAAAGACAAGCTCTATCCTTTCGGAACTCCTGCGGAAGAGATAATGAAAAGAGAGAGAGCAGCGGGCTGGGATCTTTTAAGCCTGGAGGAGAGGCTGGACCGTCTGGAAGGACTGGATATAGATACGGGAATAAAGAACTGCGGCGGCAAAAAAGATACATATATAGAACTGCTGAGAACCTATTCGGGGTCAAACCTGGCCTATCTTTTGGATGAATTTTATGAAAAAGAGGATATGGAAAACTATGCGATAACGGCGCATTCGATAAAGGGGGCAAGCCTGTCGGTGGGTGCAACGGATATCGCTGATATGGCTTACAGCCTGGAAAGAGCCGCAAAGCGCGGAGATATCAATTATATCTGGGATCATCATGAAGAGCTGACCGAAGAGTACAAGAAGATACTGACTATGCTTAAAGCGATGTTTCGGATCCCGTCCAGTACATTTTAATGAGGTTTTCAAACGGCGCAGGATGTGCTATAATCAAGATCTGAGTAAAAGGAATTACTTTGCGGGGGGTATATATAAATGTTCAGGGTTGCGATATGTGATGATGAGGCAACGTCTCTGCAGCTGAACACTGCACTGACTGAAGACATCCTTAAGGAAGAAGGAATAGAATACGAGATCGAGACCTTTGACAGCATAGAGAAGATGGCTGATTCGCTGACCAAGCCGGGTGAGCTCTTTGATGTGCTGTTGTCCGATATACTCGCGAGCGGGATGAACGGTATAGAGGCCGCGGAAAAACTGAGGGCCCTGGGTGAGAAGCTGGATATCATCTTTATCTCGTCTACCGCGGAATATGCACTGGACGGATATAAGGTGCAGGCACTCAGATATCTGAAAAAGCCCGTGGATACGGAGATGCTCCGCGAGGCTCTGCTGATCTCCTACAGGAAGAACGCACAGAAGGACGGCCTGTCCGTCACCTGCGACGGCAAGCTCTACAATCTTGACTTTAAGGATATAGTATTTGTGGAGAGTCAGGCCAGGGATGTGGAGATCACGCTGAAGGACAGGAAGGTAGTGACTCACATGAAGATCTCGGATATGGAGAAGATGCTCCCCGAGCATTTCTTCCGCTGCCACAGATCCTATATAGTGAACCTGGATGAGGTAGAGAATATCGAGAGATACCAGGCAACCATGAAGAACGAGGATTATATACCGATCAGCCAGCAGCTTTATACGGAAATGAAGAGCAGGATGTATCAGAATAAAAGATAAGATCCTTCGGGAAAAGGTAATAAAAAATGATTAAGGCTTTTTTGATCAAATACGCGGAGATAGCGATCAAGGGAAAGAACCGTCCGATCTTCGAGGATGCGCTTGTAAGGCAGATAAGGCGCAGTCTGAAAAAGGTAGAAGGTTCTTTTCATGTATATAAGACCCAGGGCAGGGTGCACGTGGAAACCGAGGGAGCATACGACTATGCGGGGACCATGGAAGCACTGAAAAAGGTATTCGGCATCACAGCCATATGTCCTGCGCTTGTACTTGAAGATGAAGGGTTTGATAAACTGAAAGAAGAAGTGGTCTCTTTCCTTAAGGAGACTTATCCCGGTGAAGAGCGGAGTTTCAAGGTCCATGCAAGGCGGGCAAGGAAGAATTATCCCTTATGCTCCACGGATATCAATGCTGCCATGGGTGAAGAGATCCTGGATAAGATACCGGGCTTTAAGGTTGATGTACATGAGCCGGAAGTGATGGTGAACATAGAGATACGTGAGAAGATCTACGTATACTCGAAGAGCATCCCGGGAGCCGGCGGCATGCCTACGGGCACTGGCGGCAAGGCGATGCTGCTCCTTTCCGGAGGAATAGACTCACCTGTTGCGGGATACATGATAGCCAAAAGAGGTGTGCTCTTAAATGCCGTATATTTCCACGCGCCCCCTTATACAAGTGAGAGGGCAAAGCAGAAGGTGGCGGATCTGGCTGAGATAGTGTCACGTTATGCCGGAGAAATATGGCTGCATGTCGTTAACTTTACCGAGATACAGAAATACATATATGAAAAATGTCCGCATGACGAACTGACGATCATCATGCGCAGATATATGATGCGCATAGCCGAGAGGATAGCGCAGGAAACGGAGTGTATGGCTCTGGTCACCGGGGAGTCCATAGGTCAGGTGGCATCGCAGACCGTGCAGAGTCTGGCTGTCACCAACGAAGTGTGTACCATGCCGGTATTCAGACCGCTGATAGCCTTTGACAAAGAGGATATCATAAAGATATCCAAGGATATAGAAGCTTTTGAGACTTCCATACTTCCGTTTGAAGACTGCTGTACGATATGGGTCGCAAAGCATCCGGTCACAAAACCGAGCGCGAAGATCATACGCAGGCATGAAGAAAACCTGAAAGAACTGATAGACGGGATGGTGGAAAAAGCCGTCACGGACAGAGAAGTGATAAAAATAGACTGAGTAAGTTTCAGAGTATTCCGCAGAGGGCTTTTTGCTTTATGGAAATTCCAGAGGAATTTCCTATAAAGTAAAAAAAGCCTCCCCGCAGGGAGGCTGTGATATCAGCAGATCAATCTACGATATAAGGCTTGATGGAGTTAATGATATCGGCTGCATCAGCCTCGTCGGTTGCATGTATATCCAGCTCGATGGGCTTGGATATGTCAAGGCTGAATATACCCATTATTGATTTGGCATCAATAACGTATCTGCCTGAAATGAGATCAAAGTCACAATCGAACTTGGCTATCTCGTTGACAAAAGCTTTTACTTTGTCTATGGAATCGATTAAAATCTGTACGGACTTCATTATCAAGTACCTCCCTTCCTTCGTATATCTTAAAACATGAGAGGAAATAAGTCAAGAGTACCATGGGAACAGAAAGCGCGGGAAAAGCGTCTTTACACAATCTGGGCTGTAAGGTAAATGCATATGAAATGGATGTTATGGAGCAGATCCTGCGTTCGAAGGGTTATGAGATAGTGCCCTTCGGAGAGAAGGCGGATGTGTGTATCATCAATACCTGTACGGTCACGAACATAGCAGACCGCAAAAGCAGGCAGATGCTGCACAGGGCGCGGAGTGAAAATCCGGGAGCCGTAATAGTGGCAGTGGGCTGCTATGTGCAGACAGGCCTTGAGGAGGCACTCAAGGACGAAGGGATAGATCTGTGCATCGGCAACAACAACAAGTCCAGGATAGCCGAGATACTTGAAAGATATCTTGATGAGCGTGAAGCAGGAAGAACGGATAAGATGCCCGGCGGGGATACGGTAAGCAGCATGAAGGACTGCCCGTATGAGCGGATGGAGCTTACGGAACTGTCCTCCAGGACAAGGGCATATATAAAGATACAGGACGGCTGTGATCAGTTCTGCACCTACTGCATCATTCCTTTTGCAAGAGGAAGGGTGAGATGCAGGGAGAGAGAAGACATAGTAAAAGAAGTGGCGGGACTGGCCGGAAAAGGCATCAGCGAATTTGTGCTCACCGGGATCAATGTCAGCACCTACGGAGCTGACGGGCTGCTGGGACTGCTTAATGACCTGGACGGCGTAAAAGGCGTGCGGCGTATACGTTTAAGTTCCCTTGAACCCAGGCTTTTTACCGAAGGCTTTGTGAGAGGGCTTAAAGCTGTGGAAAATCTGTGCCCTCATTTCCATCTGTCACTGCAGAGCGGCTCGGACAGTGTCTTAAAGAGGATGAACAGGCACTATGATACAAAGGAATATGCCGAAAAAGCGGAGCTTCTGCGGAGTGTATTCGATGATCCGGCCATCACTACGGACATAATAGCGGGCTTTCCGGGAGAGACCGAAGAGGAATTTGAAGAGACCTTCAGCTTTGCGAGAAAGACAGGTTTCTATGAAATGCATGTATTCAAATATTCCCGAAGGGAAGGGACCGTGGCAGACCGTATGAGCGGACAGCTGACGGACAGGGAAAAGAGTGCAAGGAGCGAGAAGCTGATAAGTCTCGGCCGGCTTATGAGTGAGGAGTATGTGAAAAGACATGAGGGGCTGGTCAGGGAAGTCCTTTTTGAGGAAGTGAAAGAGCTGGACGGCAGGGAGTACGTGGTCGGCCATACACCCGAGTATATCCATGTGGCAGCTGAGGGCGGAACGGAGCTGTGCGGACGCATAGAAAGCGTAAAACTTAAGGGCAATGCGGGCGAAGGCTTTATAAAAGGGGAGTTGATTAAATTTACATAATACGGTATAATTTCGGCTGACGGAGCAGTTTAGAAAGATCCTTTGCGGCTTGCCCGGGATCTTTATATGGAAAGAAGAGGAAACAAAATGAGTGACGGCAACATAAGCAGGACCCAGTTTTTTAAAGTGGAGCTGGAGCAGGTTGACAGCGTAAAGATGATACTTGAAGAAGTCTTTAACGCTCTCAGCGAAAAGGGCTACAATCCGGTAAACCAGATAGTGGGATATATCATGTCGGGAGACCCCACTTATATCACGAGCCACAAGAATGCGAGAAGCATCATCATGAAGGCCGAGAGGGACGAACTGGTGGAGGAGCTGCTTACAGAGTATATAAAGAGTAACGGCTGGGCCATGGAAGAGGATGACGATGAGTGATATCGGTAAAAGGATCATGGGTTTGGACTTCGGCAGCAAGACGGTGGGCGTTGCCATAAGCGACCTGCTTAAGCTGACTGCGCAGGGAAAAGAGATAATCAGAAGAGAAAGACCGAACCACTTAAGACAGACCTGCGCAAGGATAGAAGAACTGATACAGGAAAATAACGTGGAGACCATAGTGCTGGGATACCCGAAACATCTGAACGGCACAGAGGGCGAACGCGCGGAACGGACAAAAGAGTTTAAGGAAATGCTGGAGAGACGGACAGGCCTTGACGTGATCCTTTGGGATGAGAGACTGACAACCGTTGCTGCAGACAGGTATATGGATGAAGCGGGGATCAAAGGCACCAAACGTAAAGAGCTGGTGGATGAGATCGCTGCTGTGTTTATTTTACAGGGATATTTGGATTCGTTAGGGGGCTGAAGGTGGAAAAGATAAAGATCGATACCGAAACAGGAAGCGTAGAGCTTTGCATACTGGAGCAGACCGTTGTCGGAGGAAAGAATTATTATCTTGCGACCGAGGATGAAGAAGGAGATACGGATGCATATATCCTGCGTGACGATTCGGAAAACGGGGAAGATGAGGCGGCGCTTGTATTTGTTGAAGATGAATCCGAGCTAAAGGCTATAGGTGATATCTTTGCGAATCTGCTGGATGATACGGACATAGTATAGAGGGGTTATGAAGAGAAACGATAATTTGGAAGAGAAGCCCGTACTTAAGATGATACCGCTTGGCGGGCTGGAACAGATAGGTATGAACATCACCGCATTTGAATACGGTGAGAGCATAATGGTAGTGGACTGCGGCATGGGCTTTCCCGAGGATGACATGCTGGGTGTTGATCTGGTGATACCGGATGTGAGCTACCTGGAAGAGAACATAGACAGGGTAAAGGGTTTTGTGATAACCCACGGACATGAGGATCATATCGGTGCCCTGCCTTATATACTTAAAAAAGTCAATGTGCCGGTATATGCGACCAAACTTACGATAGGCATAATCGAGCACAAACTGGAGGAGCACGGACTGCTTGACATGGTGACGACCAAGGTGGTCAGCTTTTCGCAGACCATCACGCTCGGTGATTTCCATGTTGAATTCATCAGGACCAATCACAGCATAGTGGATGCAGCAGCCCTTGCCATATATACGCCGCAGGGCATAATAGTGCATACGGGAGATTTCAAGGTAGACTATACGCCTATCTACGGGGATGCCATAGATCTGCAGCGTTTCGGAGAGCTGGGAAAGAAAGGGGTGCTGGCACTGCTCTGTGACTCCACAAACGCAGAGAGAGCGGGCTTTACACCGTCGGAATCAACTGTCGGGAAAACGCTGTCTTCGATATTCGAAGAACAGAAGAACAAGCGCATAATAGTTGCGACTTTTGCATCCAATGTTGACAGGGTGCAGCAGATAATAAACGCCGCGCATAAATACGGGAGAAAATGTGCCATAGAAGGCCGCAGCATGGTGAATATCATCAATACGGCTATAGAACTGGAGCGGCTGAATGTTCCCGAGGATACGCTGGTGGAACTGGATGCGCTGAAGAACTATCCCGATGAAAAGACTGTCATCATCACCACCGGAAGCCAGGGCGAGAGACTGGCTGCCCTGTCGAGGATGGCGGGCGGCACGCACAAAAAGATAATGATAGGACCGAGGGATGCGATAATCTTTTCTTCACATCCTATACCGGGTAATGAAAAAGCGATAACAAAGATAATAAACGAGATCTTCATGAGAGGCGCAGATGTGATATTCCAGGATACTCATGTATCCGGACATGCCTGCCAGGAAGAGATAAAACTGATATACGCTCTGACAAGGCCGAAATATGCGGTGCCTGTGCACGGCGAATTCAAGCATCTGAAGGCAAATGCAAAGATAGCCGAACAGATGGGAGTCAGCAGGGAAAACATCATACTGCTGGAAAGCGGTGATGTACTGAATTTCAAAAACGGCGTGGCTTCAAAGGAAGGACGCGTGCAGAGCGGTTTCGTGTTCGTGGACGGTCTCGGTGTAGGAGATGTCGGCAACGTGGTGCTGCGTGACAGACAGCGGCTTTCGGAGGACGGCATTATCCTTCTGGTGATGGCAATGGATGCCGAGAACCGTATAGTATCCGGGCCGGAGATAGTGACCAGGGGTTTTGTCTATGTGAAGGAATCGGACGAACTGCTGGAAGATATACATATGCTGATCGATGATACGATCTGCGAGCATTTTGAGAATGAAGGCGGCGGGAGGAACAAGCTGAAGAACAGCATAAAGGATGCGGTCAGCGAGTTTGTCTGGAGGCGTACGAAGAGAAGACCCATGATACTGCCGGTTATACTTGATATAGACTGAGGTGGCTTATGACAGAGGTAGATAACGAACTCTTCCAACTGATAGAGGCAGTCAAGCATTCAAAGACCTATGTCGAATATGACAGGGCGAGGGTTACTTTAAAAAGTGAGCCCGAACTGTTGGAACGTGTCAACAACTACAGGGAAGAAAATTTTAAACTGCAGAATTCCGTGGATGACGGTACACTGTATGACCGTATAGATAAGTTTGAAACTGAAAATAAGGAGCTTTCGGAGGAACCGAGGGTGAGGGCCTTTTTGAATGCGGAGCTGGCACTGTGCCGTATGCTGCAGGAGATCAGCGAAGGAGTAGTAGAAGGGATCAACTTTGAATAAGCTATGAGAGGAAGCAGGAAATTTGCATGGGCAGTGGTAAAGATGATGTTCGGCGTCGTGATCCTTGCAGTGATCATGATGCTTGTTTATCGTTTTGCTCTTGATGCATATGATTACGGATACAGGATATTTGCGGAGGAACCCATGAGTCCGGAACCCGGACTGACCATGAGTGTTGCCATAGTTGAGGGCAAGTCCGTATCCGAGATAGGCAAGATACTTGAAGATAAAGGTCTGATAAGAAACGCGACGCTTTTCTATCTGCAGGAGATGTTCTCTTCTTATCACAAAAAGCTGCAGCCCGGTATCTACGAGCTGTCGACCGCGATGACGCCGGAAGAGATAATGGCGCTGATGTCTGCCGAGAACGGCGGCGGTGAAGCTGAAGAAGAGTATTATATCCCGGAGACGACAACCGATCCTTCCGCTGAAATGTCCGAGGAGGAAGATACGGAGGATGAAGCGGAGAGCGGAGAGACCGGAGACGGTGAAGAACAGTGAGGAAGGATGCGGCAGCGATTTTTTTTGAAGGTATAGCTGAGGATGTTCCCGATATGCTTCTGGATATCAGGGATGAGGCTGTCTCCTCCGATGTGCCTGTGATAAGGAGCAGTGCGGCCGCACTTCTTCGTTTTTTTATAAGGACGAAGAAACCGGAAAAAATACTGGAAATAGGAAGCGGTACAGGCTATTCGGCTCTGGTGATGTGGGAAGCATCGGAGAGAAAGGCGCATATAACCACGATAGAAAAATATGAAAAGCGCATTCCCAAAGCCAGGGAGAATTTTGAAAAGTACGGTGCCGCCGGGAGCATAGAGCTGCTGGAGGGAGATGCAACGGAGATACTTAAGGATATGGACGGGAGCTATCCCTTCATATTCATGGATGCGGCCAAGGGGCAGTATCTGAACTTTCTTCCGGATGTGATGAGACTGCTTGAACCCGGAGGAATACTTATAAGCGATAATATACTGCAGGATGGGGATATACTGAGATCGCGCTACGCCGTAAGGCGCAGGGACCGCACGATACACGCGAGGATGAGGGAATACCTGCATGTGCTCGCACATGATCCCGGACTGGATACCCTGTTTCTGGAAGATGGAGACGGGATGAGCGTTTCGATAAAAAAGGAAAGATGATGAATAAACCTGAACTGCTGATACCTGCAGGGAGCCTCGATGTATTTAAGGTAGCCGTGGACTATGGCGCCGACGCAGTCTATATCGGCGGCGAGGCATACGGGCTTCGTGCAAAAGCAAAAAATTTTTCATATGACGATATGGCGCAGGCGATAGCCTATGCACATGAGCGGGGAGTGAAGGTTCATGTAACCGCTAATATTTTTGCACACAACAGTGATATAGAAGATGCTGCGGATTATTTCGGAAGCCTCAGGGAACTGAAACCGGATGCACTGATCATTTCCGATCCCGGTATGTTCATGACGGCAAGGGGTGTATGTCCGGAGATCGAGATACATGTATCCACGCAGGCCAATAACACCAACTATAAGACCTGCAGTTTCTGGCATGAGCAGGGTGCGAAGAGAGTGGTGATGGCAAGGGAACTTTCACTTGCCGAGATAAAAGAGATCAGGGATAAGACTCCGGAGAGCCTTGAGATAGAGAGCTTCATACACGGAGCCATGTGCATATCGTATTCGGGAAGATGTCTTCTCTCCGCTTATCTGACGGGACGTGATGCGAACCACGGGGAATGCACGCATCCCTGCAGATGGAAGTATGCGCTGGAGGAGGAGACAAGGCCGGGGCAGTTTTTCCCGGTTGATGAAAACGAAAGAGGCACGTACATCTTTAATTCAAAAGATCTGTGCATGATAGAACATATACCCGAACTTGTGAATGCGGGAATAGACAGCTTTAAGGTGGAAGGCCGCATGAAGACGGCATTGTATGTTGCAACTGTTGCACGTACTTACAGAAAAGCCATCGACTGGTATGCCGAAAGCGAAGAGTGCTACCGGGAGCATATGGACTGGCTGAAGAGGGAGATACAGAGCTGTACTTACCGCGAATACTGCACCGGTTTTTATTTCGGGCATCCCGATAAGGATTCTCAGATCTACGGCAGCAACACCTATGTACACGGGAGCACCTACCTTGGCCGTGTGGAAGAAGTAAAAGACGGCTGTGCGCTGATAACACAGAAGAATAAATTTTCCGTGGCAGAGGAGATAGAGATAATGAAGCCTGACGGAACGGATATACCGACCATCGTTGTCTCGATGAAAAACGCCGACGGCGAGTACGTAAATTCCTGCCCGCATCCTGAAGAAAAGATATGGGTTGAGACCGATGCGGTTCCCGAACCCGGAGACATAATAAGGAGAGTATCATGAGTGAAGTATTGAACATCGAAGAGCTTTTCGGAAGAAATGTTTTTACCATAGAGAAGATGCGTGTGCGTCTTCCGAGAGGCGTATACCATGAGGTGCGCAGGGTCATGGACGAAGGCGGTGAGCTGTCCAAGACCAGCGCCGATATAGTAGCCAAGGCCATGAAGGACTGGGCGGTGGAAAACGGTGCAACGCACTATACACACTGGTTCCAGCCTCTTACCGGCATCACTGCAGAGAAACATGATGCGTTTGTGACGCATCCCGATGAAGAGGGAAGGATGCTTCTTGAGTTTTCGGGAAAGGAGCTGATAAAGGGCGAGCCGGATGCCTCCTCGTTTCCTTCGGGCGGACTGAGGGCTACCTTCGAAGCCAGGGGATATACGGCCTGGGATATCACTTCGCCGGCATTCCTTAAGGAAGATGCAACGGGCAAGATACTCTGCATACCCACGGCATTCTGTTCGTATACCGGTGAGGCGCTTGATAAAAAGACTCCGCTCCTGCGTTCCGAAGAAGTGATAAGCGAGCAGGCACTCCGTATAGTGAGGCTGTTCGGCAACACCGGAGCAAAGAAGGTCTACAGTTCCGTAGGCATAGAGCAGGAATATTTCCTGATAGACCGAGAAAAATATCTTAAGAGACCCGACCTGATCTTTTCGGGACGCACGCTTTACGGTGCGATGCCTCCGAAGGGACAGGAACTGGAGGATCATTATTTCGGAGCGATAAGAGAGCGCATCGGCGCATATATGAAGGATCTGAACATTGAGCTGTGGAAGCTCGGCGTGACAGCGAAAACACAGCACAATGAAGTGGCGCCCGCGCAGCACGAGCTTGCGCCCATATATGAAAACGGAAACGTGGCTGTCGATCACAACCAGCTGGTGATGGAGACGATGAAAAAGGTGGCGGGACGTCACGGTCTCATGTGCCTCCTTCATGAGAAACCTTTTGCGGGTGTGAACGGATCGGGCAAGCATGATAACTGGTCTCTGGTAACCGACAACGGTATGAATATGCTGGATCCCGGACTGACGCCGAACGAAAACATACAGTTTCTGCTGGTACTGGCCTGCATCATAAAGGCAGTTGATGAGCATGCGGATCTGCTCCGTCAGTCGGCAGCAGATGTCGGCAACGATCACAGACTGGGTGCGGATGAAGCACCGCCTGCTATCATCTCCGTGTTCCTCGGTGATCAGCTGGAAGATGTTGTAAGGCAGCTGGTATCGACCGGAAAAGCCGGAAAGGCAAAGAAAGGCGGCAAGCTGGAGACAGGCGTTTCAACGCTGCCCGAACTTGACAGGGATGCAACGGACAGAAACCGTACTTCGCCTTTTGCCTTTACGGGAAATAAATTTGAGTTCAGAATGGTCGGTTCTTCGGATTCCGTTGCGGGACCGAACACCACCCTCAATGCCATAGTCGCGGAAAGCTTCGCAGAGGCGGCTGACAGGCTGGAGAGTGCCGAAGATTTCGACATGGAAGTACATGACCTTATAAAGGAATATCTGACCGATCACCAGAGGATCATCTTTAACGGTGACGGTTATTCCGACGAATGGGTGAAGGAAGCGGAGAGAAGAGGACTGCCGAATATCAAGTCCATGGTGGAGAGCGTGGAAGCGCTGCTCACGAAAAAATCCGTGGCCATGTTTGAAAAGTTCAGGATTTTTACAAGGTCCGAGCTTTCATCCAGGGCTGAGATACTGTATGAGACCTATTCAAAGTCGATCAATATAGAAGCGATGACCATGCTGGATATGGCAGGCAAGCAGATAATACCGGCAGTAATGAAGTACACAGGCAAGCTGGCAGAGAGCCTGGCAGCGGTATCGGCTGCCGGAGCGGATGCATCGGTGCATACGGACATACTTAACAGATCCACGCAGCAGCTGGCCGCGATGAAGAAGGCTTATGAAAGACTGAAGAAGGATCTGGAAAAAGCCAATCGTACGGAAGCCGGCAAGAAGAGGGCTGTCTTCTACAGGGATGTGATATGTGCAGACATGGCTGCACTGAGGACGCCGGCAGATGCGCTTGAGATGATGGTGGAGAAGGATATGTGGCCGTTCCCTACTTACGGCGACATCCTGTTTGAGGTATAAGACTTTGGGAAAGAGACTGCTACTGGACTGTACGCTTAGAGACGGCGGTTACGTTAATGACTGGGATTTCGGACACGATGACATCATAAAGATCTACGAGAGACTGTGTCTGGCCGGAGTGGACGTGATAGAGACCGGTTTTCTCGATGAGCGCAGACCTTATGACAGGAACAGGAGTATAATGCCGGATACGGCTTCGGTACGGACTACGTTCGGAATGGCCGAGGGCAGACCGCCCATGGTAGTGGGAATGATAGACTACGGTACCTGCCCGGTACAACGCATAGAACCCTGCAGTGAATCGTTCCTTGACGGAATAAGAGTCATATTCAAAAAGCAGAAGATGCATGAAGCCATGGAATTCTGCCGGGAGCTGAAAGCGCTCGGGTATAAGGTATTTTCACAGCTCGTATCGATAACTGCATATTCCGATGAAGACCTGATGGAGCTGATAGGACTGGTGAACGATGTGAAGCCCTATGCCGTATCCATGGTGGATACTTACGGCCTGCTGGATCCTGTCTGGCTCCTGCATTATTTTGAGATACTGGACAGTAAGGTTTCAAAGGATATCACCATCGGTTTTCATGCGCATAACAATTTCCAGCTTGCTTATGCAAATGCGATGGCCTTTCTGAAAAAAGACAGGGAGAGGGATATACTTGTCGACGGTACCCTGTTCGGGATGGGCAAGAGTGCGGGAAATGCGCCGCTGGAACTGCTTGCCATGTATATGAACGACAACTATAAAAAGAGCTATGACGTATCGCAGATGCTTGAGGCGATAGAAGAGAACATAAGACCTTTTTACGCTAAGGCCCCCTGGGGGTATAAGACTTTCTTCTATCTGAGTGCTTCCAATAAATGCCACCCGAGCTATGTGGAATATTTCCAGAGCAAGGGCAATCTGTCGATAACCAAGCTTAACAGACTGCTTGGCATGATACAGCCCGAGGAGAAGAAACTGCTCTACGATAAGGATCTGGCGGAAAGCATTTACAGAAAATATGTCAATGAAGATCTGGATGACAACGAAAGCCTGGAAAAACTAAAGAAGGTATGTGCCGGCAGGGAGATACTGCTGATAGGACCTGGAAAGAACATACGCCTGCAGGGCGACAAGGTGGAACGCTTCCTTAAGGAACATGACTGCGTGAGCATATCGTTTAACTACATACCTGAAAACATAAAACCCGATTATGTGTTCATAACCAAGGCGGGACGCTATCACGAGCTGACCGGGACGCTGCACGAGAATCCGGATATAGGAGTGATAGCGACCACAAATCTGGAGCCGCTCTCAAAGGCTTTTGACATGAGCTTCGGAAGGGAACCGCTTTTGGAGCTTAAGGAAGCCATCACGGACAATCCTTTTCTGATGATGCTCAAGATACTCAGAAGAGCAGACATAAGAAAGGTGAACTGCGCCGGACTGGACGGGTATTCGGATACGGAAGAGAACTATGTGAATCCCGGTATGGAGTATGATTTTGTGAGAGCCGAGGCACAGCATCTAAACCGTTATATCAGGGACGTGCTGGCCGAGAGCTATGCGGATATGGATATAGAGTTCATTACGTTCTCACATTACAACAAGACGGAAGACATCGACAGCGGAAGCTTTTAGGGAGACGATAAATGGAGATAAAGGTTTCGGAGTATGTGGCCGGATTTCTTGCGGATCACGGCATAAAAGACTGCTTTATGGTGACCGGCGGAGGCGCCATGCATCTTGATGATGCCATAGGCCACAGCGAAAGGATAAACTGCATTTTCAACCATCATGAGCAGGCCTGTGCAATTGCGGCGGAGGGCTATACCCGTATGACCGGAAGACTTGCCGCAGTATGTGTGACCAGCGGACCGGGAGGGACCAATGCGATAACCGGTGTGATGGGAGGCTGGCTTGATTCCATACCCATGTTTGTCATTTCGGGACAGGTAAAGAGAGAGACCACCACCACGGCTTATCCCGAACTGAACTTAAGGCAGCTGGGCGACCAGGAATTCGATATCATCGGTTCGGTAAGGAATATGACCAGGTATGCCGTGCAGGTATTCGATCCGAAGCAGATAGCATATCATCTGGAGAAGGCTTACTACCTTGCACTCGACGGAAGAAAAGGGCCGGTATGGCTGGATATTCCGTTGGATGTGCAGGGTGCAAGGATAGAGACTGAAGGGCTGCTCCACTTTGATCCGAAGGCGGAGAGACCCTGGGGAGTGCCGGAAGTAAAGGACAGTGTGATCTCCATACTGCTCGATAAGCTTAAAGCTTCAAAGTCACCGCTTGTGCTGGCGGGAACAGGCGTAAACCCGGGAGAGGGAAGGGAAAAACTTCTTGCCTTTCTCGAAAAATATAAGATACCCGTCGTATGCGCCTGGAACGCCAACGACACGGTAGCGTTTGACAATCCTTATTTTGCAGGCATGCCGGGAACCGTGGGTACGAGACCGGGCAATTTTGCGCTGCAGAACGCGGATCTGCTGATAAGTCTCGGCTGCCGTATGAACATAAGGATGATCGGCTACAATCATTTTGATTTTGCAAAGAATGCTTTTAAGGCAGCAGTGGATACGGATGAAAGAGAGCTTCACAAACCCACGCTTTCAATCGATCTTCCGATACATGCGGATCTTGTGGATTTTCTGGATAAGATGCTTTCAAAGGATTACGAGCCGGCAGCGGAGCATGAGAGATGGAGAGCATGGTGTCGGAGCCTGGTTGAAAGATACCCTTCGGTAAGGGAGGATATGCATGGCGGCGGGCTGATAAATCCTTATGTGTTCGTCGACAGGCTTTTTGAAAAGCTTGATAAGGATGACCGTATAATCTGCGGAAACGGCAGTGCCTGTGTCATCACCTTCCAGGCCGCCAAGATAAAACAGGGACAGAGGATGTTTACCAACTCCGGCTGTGCAGCCATGGGCTACGGTTTTCCGGCAGCACTCGGTGTGGCCGTATCCGACAATACGAAAAGGACCATATGCATAGACGGAGAGGGAAGCTTTATGATGAATATGCAGGAGCTGGCCACCGTCGTACAGAATAAGCTGAACCTGAAGATATTCATCATAAACAACAACGGCTATCTTTCGATAAGACAGACGCAGAACAATCTGTTCAAGCCGCCGCTCATAGGTGTGGATAAGGAGAGCGGTGTGGGCTTCCCTGATTTTGAGAAGCTCGCGGATGCCTTCGGGATTGCGTACAGAAGACTGGATGCGGAGAAGACGGCGGATGGGATCATCGAGGAAGTGCTGGCGTCGGAAGGACCGGTTCTCTGCGAAGCAGTGGTGGATCCCGCTCAGAATTTTGAGCCGAAGTCTTCGTCAAAGGTATTGCCGGACGGACGCATAGTATCGCCCTCGCTGGATGACATGGCACCCTTCCTTGACAGGGATGAGTATGAAGGGGTGAGATATGTATAAGAATATACTCTTCGATCTTGACGGTACGCTCCTTGATACAACGGAGGGCATACTCATCAGCATAAGATATACAATTGAAAAGCTGGGACTGAAACAGCTCGATGAAGAGACCATAAAGACTTTCATAGGTCCGCCCGTGCAGGATTCCTTCAGGGACAAGTGCGGTACGGATGAGAAGGAAACGCTGGAAGCGACGAGGGTTTTCAGGGATCATTACAGTAACGAAACACTCTTTATGGCAAGACCCTACGACGGTATATTCGAGCTTTGCGAAAAGCTTAGAGAACGTGGGACAAAGATGGCGGTAGCCACTTATAAGAGAGAGGATTATGCACTGAAGCTTCTTAAACATTTCGGTTTTGACAGATGGTGCGATCCGATGCACGGCGCCGATGCCGACAATGTACTGAAAAAAGATGACATAGTGAGGATGTGCATAAGCGAGATGGGGGCGGACGCAGCGGAAACGGCACTGGTGGGAGATACCCGGCATGACGGCCTGGGAGCAAAGAAAGCAGGAGTCGGCTTCATAGCTGTGACCTACGGTTTCGGCTTTAAAAAGAAGGAAGATGCGGACGGATATGACTGCGTGGGAGTGGCTGAAAATCCATTGGAGATACTTAAGTTTTTAGTTGATAAATAGGTGCGCAGGTGATAGAATACAGAGGGATTCCACGAGAGGAGAACAGTTATGGATAATTTCATGGATAAGCTTGCTGAAAAGTACAACGCACAGGATATGATCAAAGCCAATTCTCAGGCTGAGACGGCGCAGATGCAGAGTCTGCAGGAACAGGTGGAAAGTTATGAGACCGTGCTTCAGGAGATGCGTAAGCTGAATTACAAGAATTCAGAGCTTACCGAGAAAATGTATGCTCTCGTGGATGAGAGTCTTGAGAAGGTACGTACGCTCCAGATAGAAGCGAAGGAGGGCGGAGCTACGCCGGAAGCAGCTTCCATCGAGATGAGCGAAGCAGTGGGACGTGCCGTGAGTGAAGCTGTTGACAGCATGGACTTAAGCGGCATAAAGGACCAGCTTTTTGAAATACGCCAGTCCAATACCAATACAGAGGAAAGTCTGAATGCGGTGGCTGCAGCAGTTGCTTCCATGCAGGGCTTAGGCGGAGCGGGTGCCGCTAACGATGAGGTACTCGAGGCCATAAAGGATGCAGACAGTTCTCTGCGGGACCAGATGAATGCCATCGCGGCTGCCATACAGCAGCTGCCCACTTCGGTAGTGAGCGAGACCAGGGAGATATCATCTTCCACGGATATAAGTGATATAGACGAAACACTGAAAGAGCTGAAGGACTGCATCGGAAAGCTGGAAAGCAGTCTGGGCAGTGTCGGTGACGGCATTGCAAGTGTGAAGGACAGTGTCGGCAGCTTAAACGACAGGCTTGGCGGCATAGACGATACCGTACGTGAGATAAAAGAAAAAGAGCCGGCTGCTCAGGAGGTGACTGTCAGCGGACCTGCCGAGGCACCGGAGGAAGTGATGGAGTCACTTTCCGCACTGACACAGTCGGGCGCCCGCACAAGAGAGATCCTTGCCGAGATAAAGAGCAGCTTAGCAGAGCTTGGAGAGGTGCAGAAAGAATCTGCTGCAGCAGAGGCACCGACACCGGTTGATTATACGCCGGCATTTGAGGAGCTTAATCTTTCATTAAGGACACTGAGAAGTGCTACGGATGAGAACAGGAACTCCATAAAGAGCGCGCTTGACAGCGCTACCTACGGGATCAAGCAGGACAACAGGGAGATAGTCGGAGTACTCCAGCGTCTCAATTCCACCATCAGCACCAATTTCGATCCCATCCTCAAGGAAGAAGAGGAAAGGACCAGGACAGAAGCAGACAGGAAATATCTGGAAGACCGCATGAAGCAGACGGAAGACTTCATGCATAAAGAGAGCGTCAAGGTATACCGCAATGTTCAGGCTGTGCTCAATGAGCAGTCCGAGAAGCAGACGGAGAGCCTTGAGGAAGCTATAAAGAAGATAGCTAACGGTGTGAGCGCAGTCAAGAAGATAGCCATCGTGAGCATGATACTCGGAATGGCGGATCTGGCGGTACTTATACTTTATATCTGCGGTATATTTAAATGATGGAGATAAGGGAGCGGACCTTATCGGACAATCTTAAGCGTATCCGCACCCGGAGGAATTTAAGTCTTGAAGCTGTTGCGGGGCTCACGGGAGTGAGCCGCAGCATGCTCGCACAGATAGAAAGAGGGGAATCAAACCCTACTGTTTCCACGATCAATAAGATAACGGCAGGACTCAGGATAGACTATGAGGAATTGCTGTGCCCGAAAAAGGATGAGCTCAGGATCATCGATCCCGAAATGGCGGGTGAGTTTTCGGAGAGGCCCGGGAAATACCGGACCCTGATGATATTTCCCTATGAGCAGGGCAGAAGTTTTGAACAGATGAAGGCAGTCATTGAACCGGGGCAGGTCCTGGGCAATCTGCTGCCGGGTGAAGACATGAATGAATACGTGAGCGTGATAAGCGGCGATCTGGTCCTTCGCGTACAGAGTGATGAATACACGCTGGTCGAAGGGATGAGTGCCAGGATACCGGCCGGGAACGAACACGTATACTGCAACCGCAGCTCTGAGAAGCTGATACTGATGATCATTTTTTCCAAAGAATAATATATGAGATCCAGGTACTACGGAATAAGATGCGTGACAAAAATGAGAACAGCCCTGTTCATGTGCGGGCTGTTTTTCCTGTTGGTGCCGAATCTCCCGGAGTATGAATTCCGTATGCCGGCCGCAAGGATGCTGTTTTATGCAGGAAATACGCTTATCGGAGCCGTGCAGGATACGGACAGTGTGAAAGGCCTTATAGCGGAGGCGCGCAGGGAGCTGACGGCGGAAGAGGGCAGCTTTCTGATGCCTGAGATACAGCCTGAATTCAGACCGGATACGGAAGGCATAGCTGAAAAGGCAGGAAGCGATGAAGAGATAAAGCAGGCCATAAAGCAGTATATGAGGGAAATGCGCGAGCCGGATGCGGGGCGCAGTTATACCGTGAAAGTCAATGATACCGTCGTGAGCGTAAAGGATGCGGACAGCGTGAAGGAAATCCTTGATGATGCACTGGCGGTTTACGATACCGAAAGAAAATTCGAAGTGAAGCTGGTAAAAGATACCGACAGGGAACTTTCGGTACTTAAGGCAGAGGTGATGAGACGCGGCGGAGAGACAGGGATAGGGCAGATCGCCGAACCGGCCGGTGCGGCAGCTTTTACGGATGAGATAGGAGAAGTGACGGTACCCGGCGGAGCAGGTTTTGATGCTTTTGATTACGGCCTGGAGGAAGTCGGTTTTTCCGAGGTCATAGAGATATGCGAGAGCCGTGTCGACGAGGAGGAATTGCTGGATAAGCCGGCTGCGGCGGATCAGCTGACCGGCATGCAGGCCCAGCAGCAGATATACAAGGTGGAGAGCGGTGATACGCTTTCGGTCATCTCCCTGAAGGTCGAACTGCCGCTGGATGAGATAATCGCACTTAATGACGAGCTGGAAAACGAGAATTCTATAATAAGACCGGGACAGGAACTGCTGATAACCGTGCCCGAACCTGCGCTTTCGGTACTCTGGACCGAGACCGCGCGCTGTGAAGAGGTCTACGATCTGCCAATAGAATACGTTTACAACGATGAATGGTACACCAACAAAAAGCAGACCCTGAAGGAACCGTCGGCCGGATACCGCGAGGCAGTAAACCGCATCACCAGGAAGAATGATGAAGTGGTGGATACGGAAGTTTTATACGAAGAGGTGGGCATAGAGGCCGTGGCCAAAGTGGTGGAAGTAGGTACCATAGAGCCGCCGACATATATAAAGCCGCTTTCCGGCGGGCGCATATCCTCAACCTTCGGACGCCGCAGCGCTCCGAAGAAGGGAGCGAGCACCTATCATAAGGGTGTTGATATAGCCGTGCCTTCGGGGACTTCGGTCTGGGCGTCCTCGGGCGGTACGGTGACCCGGGCAGGCTGGGCCGGCGGATACGGAAACGTGGTCTGCATACAGCACGCCGACGGAAAAGAGACCAGGTACGGTCACTTAAGCAAGATTTATGTAAAGGCGGGCCAGAAGGTACGCCAGGGGCAGGTGATAGCGGCCAGCGGCTCGACGGGAGTAAGCACGGGCCCTCATCTGCATTTTGAGATAAGGATAGGCGGAGAGGCTGTAAATCCAATGAATTATGTAAACTTCTAATTTAGTTTTGACAATTGGGCACGGATACAGTATAATTACGTGCTGTGGGTGCTTATAAAGCGTCCTCGTTTTAACGGAGTGATTATGGACAGGTATGCTATTCAGGGGGGCGAGCCCCTTGTTGGAGAAGTTCAGATCGGCGGAGCAAAGAATGCTTCACTTGCCATACTGGCAGCTGCTGTGATGACCGATTCAAAAGTTAATATAGAGAATGTACCGGATGTGACAGATGTGAACGTGCTCTTAAAAGCCATGGAGCGCATAGGAGTGAAAGTGGAACGTCCGGACCGTCATACGGTAGTCATGGATTCTTCGAATATCGACAGCTGTGTTATCGATGACGAATATATCAAGCGTATACGTGCATCCTATTATCTGGTAGGAGCATTGCTCGGCAAGACCAGACAGGCGGAAGTGCCCCTTCCCGGCGGATGCAATATAGGTGTCAGAGCCATAGACCAGCATATCAAGGGTTTTAAGGCTCTTGGTGCCAGAGTACGCATACAGCACGGCTGTATCATGGCGGATGCTGACGAGCTCCGCGGTAATCATGTTTTCTTTGATAAGGTATCCGTAGGTGCGACCATCAATATAATGATGGCTGCCTGCCTTGCCGTGGGCAAGACCATCATAGAGAATGCCGCAAAGGAACCCCATGTCGTTGATCTGGCCAACTTCTTAAACAGCATGGGTGCCAATATAAAGGGTGCAGGTACGGATGTGATCCGTATAAAGGGCGTAGAGAAGCTCCACGGTACCACTTATGCCGTGATCCCCGATCAGATAGAGGCGGGAACTTTCATGCTTGCCAGTGCTGCCACCCACGGGGATGTACTTGTGCGCGGTGTTATACCCAAGCATCTTGAGAGCATCACCGCAAAGCTTTGCGAGATAGGATGCCATGTTACCGAATATGACGATGCGGTAAGGGTATCCGCGCCGGAACCGCTTACATCAACCCAGGTAAAGACGCTGCCTTATCCCGGTTTTCCTACCGATATGCAGCCGCAGATCACCGTGGCACTCGGACTTGCACAGGGAACCAGTATAGTTACGGAAGGTATATTCGAGAACCGTTTCAAATATGTTGAAGAGCTGATACGCATGGGAGCTTCCATAAAAGTGGAAGGTAACATGGCCGTGATAAGCGGTGTACAGAAGTACACCGGAGCCAGCATATCCGCTCCGGACCTGCGTGCGGGCGCAGCACTTGTGATAGCAGCCCTCGCAGCCGAAGGAGAGACCATCATTGAGGATACCAGCTTTATCGAACGCGGTTATGAAGCCTTCGAGATAAAGCTCCGTGAACTCGGAGCAAAGATCGAACGCATTTCTTCCGACAAAGACCTTACGAAATTTCATCTCCGCTTCGCTTGAGGCTTGCAATAAATCAGACCATCGTTTATAATCTTACCCATGAAACACGTACGAATAGAGGTGCTTAAGCCTGATATGGTTGTCGCTTCAGACATCATATCCGACAATAAGCTCATTTATCCAAAAGGATATAAGCTGACTGCACGCGCCATAGAGCGTCTATCGACCTATGGTGTTAAATCAATACGTATCGAAGACCCGGGCTATGAAATAGAGGAGATAGTTGAAGAAGCGGCTCCCGTCAATACAGCTGCCGCGGAAGAACCCTCGCACTTTGAAAAACTGAAAGACAGCCAGGAATACAAAGAGTTCCGCAAAGACTTTATCGAAAGTGTAGGCGGACTGCAGAAAAATCTCAACGAGATCGTCGAAAAGAACAAACCTATCGATGTCGACGATATGATCTCGGATACCATCCATATCTTAAGCTCACAGTCCAGTACCTACGGCGTATTTGACATGCTTCACAATATGCGTGATTTTGATGACCTGACTTACACGCATTCGATGAATGTTGCAATGATCTGTAATGTCTTCGGTCACTGGCTGGGTTTCAGCAATGACAAGATAGAGCTGCTCACCGCCTGCGGCATGCTTCACGATATCGGCAAGCTCAAGATCGATGATGCCATAATCAAAAAACCGGGCAAGCTTACGGATTCCGAGTTTCTGCTTATCAAATCGCATCCCCTCGAAGGCTACAAGATACTGCAGCCTCAGAAGATCAACGAACACATAAAACTGTCAGCTCTCGAGCACCATGAAAAATGCGACGGCAGCGGTTATCCCATGCATCTGGTCTCCAACAAGATAGACGGCTATGCCAAGATAGTGGCGATAGCGGATGTCTATGACGCGATGACAGCAGACAGATGCTACAGGGAAGGGCTGTGTCCTTTCAAGGTAATAGAGATATTTGAACAGGAAGGCCTGCATAAATACGAGATCAGCTACATCATGAGATTCCTCGAATGTGTAGTCAACACCTATATCGACAATCGTGTCATGCTTACCGACGGTTCTGTCGGAACCGTCAAGTGGATCAACAAGCAGCAGCTCTCCAAGCCTATGCTCCAGATGAGCGACGGCTCGTTCCTTGAGCTTGCAAAGAACCCGGGACTCAAGATAGAGAAAATACTGTGATCATATCTGCTGACCGTGGTCAAAGCTACGGGTTTACGGGAAGAAGAAAATATTCGGAGATTTAGCTTGACAATGGCAGGCTCTTAGAGTATTCTTTTAGACGTTGAAAATAAAATATCGGAAGTTCTCTTATTCAGAGTGGTGGAGGTACATAGGACCTGTGAAGCCACGGCAACCCCTTAAAAAAGGAAGGTGCCAACCTGAGCGATGAAATCGAACAATAAGAGGATCTGTTTATTGGGATCCGCTTATCGTAAGCGGATTTTTTTGACAGAAAGGCTTATGGAGAGTTTCCGGGAACACAAGCCGGAGGAGGGCTTTAAGAATGGACGAAAAGATATTGTTTACTTCGGAATCGGTCACGGAAGGACATCCCGACAAGATCTGTGACAACATTTCGGATGCAGTGCTTGATGCACTGATGGAGCAGGATCCCATGAGCAGGGTTGCCTGCGAAACCGCTATCACCACGGGTCTCGTACTGGTAATGGGCGAGATCACTACAAAGGCATCGATCGATGTGCAGAAGATAGTGCGTGATACGATAAGGGAGATCGGTTACGATCATTCCGATAAGGGCTTTGACTGCGATACCTGCGGTGTTATCGTAGCTCTGGACAAGCAGAGTGCGGACATCGCAATGGGCGTTGACAAGGCACTTGAAGCAAAAGAGAACAGGATGAGCGATGAGCAGATCGAGGCAATAGGTGCCGGAGATCAGGGTATGATGTTCGGCTTCGCTACAAACGAAACACCCGAGTACATGCCTTATCCCATCTCGCTTGCACATAAGCTCACCAGACAGCTGACAAAAGTACGTAAGGACGGCACGCTTTCATATCTGCGTCCCGACGGAAAGAGCCAGGTGAGCGTTGAGTATGATGAGAACGGTAAAGCAAAGAGACTGGAAGCCGTTGTTATCTCTACCCAGCATGCAGCTGATGTTACACAGGAGCAGATCCATGAAGATATAAAGAAATATGTAATGGATCCCGTTCTTCCCGCAGATATGGTGGATGCGGACACCAAGATATTCATCAATCCCACCGGACGCTTTGTCATCGGCGGACCCAACGGAGATTCTGGACTTACCGGAAGGAAGATAATCGTAGACACCTACGGCGGATATGCACGCCACGGCGGCGGGGCATTCTCCGGCAAGGACTGCACCAAGGTAGACCGTTCCGCAGCATACGCTGCAAGATACGTTGCAAAAAACATTGTTGCAGCGGGACTTGCAGACAAGTGTGAGATACAGCTCTCCTACGCTATAGGCGTAGCACAGCCCACTTCCGTAAGAGTCGATACCTTCGGAACCGGAAAACTGCCTGAGACTAAGATACTCGAGATCGTAAGGGAGAATTTTGATCTGCGTCCCGCGGGCATCATAAAGATGCTGGATCTGAGAAGACCCATCTACAAGCCGACTGCGGCATACGGACATTTCGGACGCACCGATGTGGATCTTCCCTGGGAGAAGACCGACAAGGCCGAAACATTGAAGAAGTATCTGTAATATCGTCGCCTGCATTTTGCAGCATAAGGAAAAGCCCTGCCAGATCGCAGGGCTTTTATACTTTATAGGAAATTCCTCTGGAATTTCCATAAAGCAAAAAGCCCTCCGGGCGGGATGCGCACTCGCGCGAGAGGAAAATGTTGCCTTCGGCAACCGCGCTCGGCGCTAGCGTTCCGCAAGCGGAACGCTTTGTTCTTTGCCCGGGAAAGACAGCATATCGGCTGTTATAGTTTCGCTCCGGCATGGGAGCTGGAGCGTACAACGTCTTACAACATCTTGTGATTTAGCACTTTCAATATATCCGTACTTGTAGTATAATATCTGCTAAATGGACTTTTAAAGCCGGACCGGGAGAAAAAGGGCGGCAGACCCATGTTCTGTCAAAAGGAGGGAGTATGAGAAAACGAATGTTAGCGATGCTTATGTGTGTCGTAATGCTGGTGAGCATGCTGCCGGCAGGCGCGGTTATCGCAGCGCCGGGGGATAATGACCCGACCATGGCGGCACCATCCGACACGATCAGCAGCAACAGTCAGAACAAGTCTAACAGTCAGAATAAATCTGACAGTAACAGCCAGAACAAGAGCAATACCGATACTGATAACAATACCGACAGCAGTGTATCGGATCAGTCGGTTTCCGACGACAATATTTCAGACAACAGGGTGGATCAGAGAACGGAAGAGCTGCAGTCTTCCGGTGATCTGTGCTACGTAGCATTTTATGTGGATGGTACGAGAGCAGGAGAGGTCATCTATTCAAAGAAAGGCAATTCCCTTTCCTATAATGTGATACCGGATAATCCGACCGGAGACTTTATCGGCTGGTATGAGTTTAACGTAGAGAAGAATGCAGACGGAGAAGCCATTGTTAAGGAGAGCAACAGGAAGTGGGACAAGACGATCCCGATCCTGGGTGATCTGAGACTGGAGGCTAAGTTCTCGGATCTGAAGATCGACAACAGTGCGGCCATGTGTGCGGTCATCGGACTTGATGAGCTTCCGGATAAAACAAACCTGTGGCTCGTAAAGGGACAGAAGGTTTCATCTAATGCGGTGATACAGTCAAGTGCTAAGAAAGTAATGAAGACCGTCGGTTCCGCAAAGAAGACAGCGGAAGCATTAAGAGTGGGACAGACCACACTGTCACTTTCGGCAGGAAAAAAGATAAATGTGGACGTGACCAAGCCCAAGCTTTTAAAGAAGCAGGAAAAGATGTATCTCGGAGATGTCCGTGACAGGATCGTGTGGGATGTAGAGCCCAGCCCCCGTTTTGAGAAGATCTACTGGATGAGCAGCAATGTCAACATCGTGAGAGTAAACAACGGCAAGATATATGCCGTTGGCAAAGGGACCGCTTCAATCTATGCTTACATCGGCGGCAAGAAGTATACGACAAAAATAACGGTCAAGGACAAGGACCTTCCGAATGTGGTGCTTCCCGTCAATCTCAATGTAAAGAAGAACAGGACGGTCAAGCTTCTGGGAGTAAAGGCCAAGAAGGCGACCTGGACCATAGTCGAGCCTGATAAGCAGAGTATCGTGACCGTGAACAAGAGCGGTAAGCTGAAAGCAGGCGCTACACCGGGTACTGCCACACTTAAATGCGAATACGAAGGTAAAGTATATTACAGGAATGTATATGTCGAAGATCCCAAGCCGGCAACGGACACAAAGCTTATCTATACCAATAAGAAATACAGACTGAGCCTTGACATGGGCGAGGGCTATGTGATCAGGACCGACGAGAAGAATGTAGCCCAGAACATACTGTGGATAAGCTCTGCACCTACAAAAGTATACGTCGATGAGACAGGTCTGGTAGTACCCAGAAAGGCGAACTGCACGGCTACCTTATCGGCAAAGGTAAACGGCAAGACAGTAAAGATCTATGTGACAGTAGCAGGCGAGAAGAAACCCGAGAAGGATAAGCCCGCAGTATGCTTTGATATGAGAAATGCAAATCCTCCCGTTATACCCGACGACGGCGTGGACGATACGGGAGCGATCAATAATGCTATCCAGAGCATGGCAAATCCGGAGATGGCCGAGAAGTATGACAACACCATCTATCTCGGACCGGGAACCTACAATATAGCTTGCGGAAAGAGCGGCAATCCGAGCTATAAGAACGATGCGATCCACTTTGACTATGATAACAGCGGTCTCAAATTTGTGCTGAGCCCCAATGCAAAGCTGGTGGTTGCAGGCAACGGCAAGGACGATTATTCGGTATTCAAGTTCTCCGGCAACCAGGATAACAGCAAGAAGTATACCGAGAACATCACCATTACGGGCGGTCAGATCTGCGGCGAGAGAGGCAAGCACTCGGGCGGCGCAGACCACCAGGGCGGACACGGTATCCGCATAGGTTCCTACGTAAAGAACATCACCATAGAAGAAATGGTGATCAAGGACAACAACGGTGACGGTATCTGTGTAGGAGGAAGCGTAGGAAAGACAAGCGGTATCACCATTAAGGACTGCACCATCACTAACAACCGCAGAAGCAATATCTCTCTGGTATGGGGTGACAACATCACGATCGACGGATGCACGATAACCAACGCCAACGGTCATGCGCCCATGGCAGGCATCAATATCGAGCCCAACAAGAGAGACGGAAAGTACAACACCGATGTAAACAATGTGACTGTGAAGAACTGTACCGTAAAGGCAGCGCAGCCGCATCTGACAGAAGCTACTCCGTACAGCTTCCACTTTGCATTCCTGGTACTTGACCTGGATGCTACGGAGTTCAAGGGTACGAATACTTCAAACAACATAACCGTAGATAACTGTACCTTTGAAGGCGATTACTACAACGGCTCCGGCGCGAACATGACCATAAAGAACTGCAAGATCAACGGTGATTATTACGATAAGCGCGGAGCGAAGCTTGAGAACACCGATGTAACGGGAAAGAAGACCGTAAAATAATAAAGCTTTGTAAGGAAAAAATATGGCATTTGCTCATCTGCATGTACATACGGAATACAGTCTCCTGGACGGTTCCAACAAGATAAAGGAATACGTCAAAAGAGTAAAGGAGCTGGGGATGGATGCCGCGGCCATCACTGACCACGGCGTCATGTACGGTGTCATAGATTTCTATGAAGAAGCGCTGAAGGCCGGCATCAGGCCGGTATTGGGCTGTGAGGTGTATGTTGCACCTCACTCCCGTTTTGATAAGGAGATGACGGGCGGCGAAGAGAGATACAACCACCTGATACTCCTTGCGGAAAACAACAAAGGTTATTCGAATTTAATAAAGATAGTTTCTGCAGGTTTTACCGAGGGCTATTATTACAGGCCCAGGGTAGACAAGGAGATACTTGAGAGATACCACGAGGGCATCATCTGCTGTTCTGCCTGCCTGGCGGGTTCCATACCCAGACTGATACTGAAGGGCATGATAGAGGAAGCAAAGCAGGAGGCGCTCTGGTTCAAGAGAGTATTCGGGGAAGACAACTACTTCCTCGAGCTGCAGGATCATGGTATACCTGATCAGCGCCGTGTCAACATGGCGCTGCTTTCTATGTCCAAAGAACTGGGCATCCCGCTTGTCGCAACCAACGACGCACATTATACCTACGCGGAGGATGCCGAACCGCATGACGTGCTGCTCTGCATACAGACAGGTAAAAAAGTGACTGACGAGGACCGCATGAGATATGAGGGCGGCCAGTTCTATGTAAAGAGCGAAGAAGAGATGAGAGCGCTCTTCCCTTATGCGGCCGAGGCTTTGGACAATACCGAAAAGATAGCGCAGCGTTGCAACGTGACCATCAGCTTCGGCGAGACCAAGCTGCCTCATTTCGAGGTGCCGGAAGGTTTCGATTCATGGACCTATTTAAATCACCTCTGCAGCGAGGGCCTGAAGGAGCGTTACGAGGGAAGGGAGGATTATCCCGAACTTGAAAAACGTCTGGAATATGAGCTCGGTGTTATACGCACCATGGGCTTTGTGGATTATTTCCTTATAGTCTGGGATTTTATCAATTACGCAAAACAAAACGGCATACCGGTAGGACCGGGACGTGGCTCCGCAGCGGGGAGCATTGTTTCATACTGCTTAAAGATCACCGATATCGATCCCATAAGATATCAGCTGCTATTTGAACGTTTCCTGAATCCGGAACGTGTATCGATGCCCGATATCGACGTTGACTTCGGACCGCAGCGAAGGGGCGAAGTCATAGACTATGTGAGCCGCAAATACGGTCATGAAAAGGTCGTACAGATAGTGACTTTCGGAACCATGCTGGCCAAGGGCGTGATACGTGATGTCGGAAGAGCCATGGATGTGCCTTATGCAAAGTGTGATATGCTGGCCAAGATGGTGCCCGGAGTATTGGGCATAACACTTAAGGAAGCCCTGGAAATGAACCCGGATATGAAGGCGCAGTATGAGGGCGATGAGGAGACGAGAAAGCTGCTGGATATGAGCATGCGCCTGGAAGGACTGCCAAGGCATCCGTCCATGCATGCGGCAGGTGTCGTCATATGTCCCGAGGCAGCCGATGAGTTCGTGCCGCTGTCCCGAAGCGGCGCGGAAGACCCTGTGGTCACACAGTTTACGATGACTACACTGGAGAGGCTGGGGCTTCTGAAAATGGATTTCCTGGGGCTTAGGAACCTGGAGGTTATACAGAATGCGGTGGAGCTGGTAAGGGAAAACAGGAATACGGAGCTTGATATCGCGTCCATTCCCTATGATGATGCAAAGATATATTCATATATAAGTACCGGAAAGTGTGAAGGTATATTCCAGCTCGAGAGCAGCGGCATGAAGAATTTCATGAAAGAGCTGAAGCCGGGCAGTCTCGAGGATGTCATAGCGGGGATATCGCTGTACCGTCCCGGCCCCATGGATATCATACCCAGATACATCGACAGCAAGGAACATCCCGAGCATGTGAGCTACGTTTGCCCCCAGCTGGAACCTATCCTTGCGCCCACCTACGGCTGCATAGTATATCAGGAACAGGTAATGCAGATAGTGCGTGATCTGGCCGGCTATACACTGGGACGTTCCGATAATGTACGCCGTGCGATGAGTAAAAAGAAACAGTCCGTGATGGAGTATGAACGTGACATCTTTGTAAACGGAAATGCCAAAGAGCTGGAGAAGGCAAAAGCCGACGGCCTGCCGGAAGAGCAGTGGCCGAAGGAAGTGCCCGGCTGTGTGAAGAACGGCATACCGAAAGAAGCGGCGGAGGCGGTCTACGACATGATGATCGACTTTGCAAAGTACGGCTTCAACAAATCCCACGCGGCCTGCTACGCCGTCGTTGCATACCAGACTGCTTATCTGAAATACTATTATCCCGTGGAGTATATGGCAGCATTGATGACCTCCGTCATAGATAATGCCGGAAAAGTCGCGGAGTACAATGTGATCGCGAGACAGATGGGAGTGCAGCTGCTGCCGCCTGATATAAACAGCGGAAATGTGAGCTTCACCGTACGCGACGGAAAGATAGTCTACGCGCTGACTGCGATACACGGAGTGGGTGCCAATGTGATCGGCGGCATAGTAGAGGAGCGTCAGCTGCACGGCGAATACAAGAGCATGATGGACTTTGCGCAGAGGAATGCAGGGCGTGGTGTAAACCGCAAGGCTCTGGAAAACATGATAAAAGCAGGAGCCTTTGACTGTTTCGGCCTCACAAGAAAGCAGCTGATGGTCATGGCGCAGCCCGTAATGGATGCGGTTGCCGGCAGCAGGAAGAATGCGATGGACGGACAGCTGAGTCTCTTCGATCTGGCGGGAGATGAGGAGAAGAAGGTTTTTGACGTGACACCGCCTGCAGGGATAGGAGAGTATCCGAAGGAGATGCGCCTGGCTTTTGAAAAAGAGATGCTGGGCGTCTATGTCAGCGGGCATCCGCTCGATGAATATGCCGCACTCTGGGATAAGGTGATAGATCATAAGACAGGCGATCTGAAGCTTCCGGAAGCGGAGGATGAAGAAGTGAAGGTCGAAGATAACCAGAATATAAGGCTTGGCGGTATGCTCACGGAGATAAAGGAGCATTATACCAAGAAGGGCGATGTCATGGCCTTCGTTACCATAGAGGATCTGCTGGGAACGGCGGAAGTGATAGTCTTTCCCAAGACCTTTACAAAATACCGCAGATATCTTAATGAAGATGAAAAGGTGATGATCTGCGGCCATGTGAGTCTGGAGGAAGAAAAGGACGGCAAGCTGATAGCAGACAGCATAGTTCCGTTTTCGGATATACCCAGGACATTGTGGATACAGTTTGCAAATGCCGCGGAACGCGAGAGGCTGCTTCAGAGGATCGAGCCGCTGCTGGAAGCTTCCGACGGAGTGGATACGGTAAAGTACTATGATGCGGATACAAAGCGGATCGAGGAACTGCCGGCCAACAGGGCGGTGGATGCCGGTGAGGAACTGACGGAGAAGCTGAAAGAGATCGCCGGTGCGGCAAATATAAGGATCACGTATAAATACCATTGAAATATTCGGAATATTAGATTAGAATAAAAAAGATTCTTCGGGCGGTGCCCGGGATGGAGGGAATATCAGATGGCTGATAAAGAGATAAAGACAATAGGAGTACTGACCAGCGGGGGCGACTCGCCGGGAATGAACGCCGCCATACGTGCGGTAGTCAGGAAGGCACTGGCAAACGGCCTTTCCGTAAAAGGCATACAGCGCGGTTATTCGGGACTTCTGGGTGAAGAGATAGTGGATATGAACCGCCACAGCGTGTCCGAGATAATAGGCCTCGGCGGTACCATACTGGGAACCGCAAGATGTGCCGAGTTCAAGACGGAAGAAGGCGTGAAGAAGGCGGGTGAGATCTGCAGGAAGCACGGCATCGACGGTATAGTGGTCATAGGCGGTGACGGCTCATACAGGGGTGCACAGAAGCTTTCGCATGAAGGCATCAACACCATAGGACTTCCCGGAACCATAGACCTGGATATTGCCTGCACCGATTACACCATCGGTTTTGATACCGCGGTCAATACCGCAATGGAAGCAATAGACAAGGTGCGTGATACTTCTTCTTCACATGAGAGATGCTCTATAATAGAAGTAATGGGAAGGGGAGCCGGCTACATAGCTCTGTGGTGCGGCGTGGCCAACGGTGCGGAAGACATACTCCTTCCGGAGAAATACGATTACAACGAGCAGCGCATCATCAACCATATAATAGAGAACCGCAAGCAGGGCAAGAAGCATCACATCATCATAAATGCCGAGGGCATAGGACATTCCACTTCCATGGCCAGACGTATAGAGGCTGCGACGGGTATGGAGACCAGGGCCACTATACTCGGATACATGCAGCGAGGCGGTTCGCCGACCTGTAAGGACCGTTATTACGCGTCCATCATGGGAGCCATCGCAGCCGACCTTCTGAATGAGGGCAAGAGCAACCGCGTGGTAGCGCTGAAAAACGGGCAGTTTGTGGACTTTGATATAGACGAGGCTCTGGCTATGCAGAAGAGCATACCGGAGTACGAGTATGAGGTGAGCAAGATCCTGTGATCACTTCCGTTAATAATGAAAAGATCAGGCATGTGGCCGCACTTCAGAAAAAGGCGGCTCTCCGCAGGCAGGAGGGAGTCTTCCTTGCAGAGGGCGTGCGCCTCTTTGAGGAGATAGCTTTCGACAGGATAAAGGAGGCATATCTTACGAAAGAAGGAGCGGCACAGTTAAGGATGAGAGGGCATATCGATATCGATGCCCTTTTTGAACGCGGCAAGGCAGAGTATGTTTCGGAAGAAGCATTTGCAAAGATGAGCGATGTAGTGACTCCGCAGGGGGCGCTGGCTGTGGCGGAACGTTTCGGATATACCATGAAGGACATGGTAAATGAGGACAGGGCTCCGCTCATCATGATGGCCGTGGATGTACAGGATCCCGGCAACCTGGGTACTATATTCAGAACAGCCGAGGCAGCAGGCGCAGACGGCATGGTCATCTGCGGCAGCTGTGCGGACGTCTACAGCCCCAAGGTGGTAAGGTCTACCATGGGGGCGATCATGAGACTTCCCTTTATTATAGAAGAAGACGGTTTAAAAGCGATAAAAATGCTGCAGGATATGGGCGTAAAGGTATATGCGGCAGCCCTGGACGATAAGGCAAAGACTTTCAGCGAAAATGACTATACCGGCCCTGCTGCTTTTATGACGGGCAATGAGGGGAACGGCTTAAAAGAAGAGCACATATTGGCTGCGGACGGGACGGTGTTCATACCGATGGCCGGCAGGACAGAGTCCCTGAACGCATCTATAAGCGCTGCGCTGCTTTTGTATGAGGCGGCAAGGCAGAGAGGATATAAGCGATGAACATAGGATTTATAGGAATGGGAAATATGGCGGGAGCCATGATAGGCGGACTTGTAAAGAAAGGCCTGGTGCCTTCGGGAAACATCATCGGTTCGGATGTGAACGAAGCACTCGTAAAACAGCGGGCTGAAGAGTTCGGTATCTCGACCACGGCTGACAACGGTGAAGTGGTAAAGGCAGCAGACTATCTGGTGCTGGCTGTGAAGCCCCAGTATGCAAAGGAAGTGATCGAGGGCTTTAAGGACGAGATCAGTGCGGATACCGTGGTCATCTCTATCATGGCCGGCAAAAGCCTGCAGTGGCTCGAGGAGACTTTCGGAAAGAAGCTTAAATTCGTGCGCTGCATGCCCAATACCGCGGCGCTTGTAGGCGAGGCGATAACGGCAGCCACGCCGAACGAGCCGGTGACGGAGGAGGAGCTTAAGACTTCGCTTGAGATACTTGAAAGCTTCGGACGTGCATCCGTAGTACCCGAGAGACTGATGGATGCCGTAGTGGGACTGAGCGGTTCGGGCCCGGCTTACGTTTTTATGTTTATCGAAGCTCTGGCCGACGGAGCCGTGCAATGCGGAATGCCGAGGGCACAGGCATACGAATTTGCGGCACAACTGGTTTACGGAAGTTCGAAACTGATGATAGATACGGGAAAGCATCCCGGTGAGCTTAAGGACATGGTATGCTCACCTGCCGGCACAACTATCGCAGCCGTGAAAGTATTGGAAGAAAAGGGTTTCAGGGGTGCAGTCATCGATGCTGTGGAGGCGGCTGCTCTGCGATCGAGGGAGCTTTAAGCCCCTTGGTTCAGTGGTTTACCATAAAAAATGTGGATAAATCGCTGAAAATTTGTGGATAAAAAGGGTTTACAAAGAGGGTGGGCTGTGCTATCATGCCCGTAAGTTAAACGTAACAATTTTGTAACAAACTTAATAACTTCGTAAAAAGAAGAAACAAAGTTGTAATCATACGAAACAAAATTGTAACGATGTAATGCGGGGTTATGGAGAACGGTTCCATGAAGAGAAAGCTCTTATTATCGACAATAGCATTATTAGGTGTACTCGCAGGTGCTCCCGACGGTGAGGCTCTTTTTCAGGTTCTGCCTGAAGAAGAGACAGCAGAGCAGGAGAGCATTACGCTTGATATGACGGCAGGTGCGGCAGAGCTTACCGAGTGCAATATAGAGCCTTCAGAGGAAGAGGTACAGAGGATACTCGAGGAGGCGGCAACAGCAGCGGAAGCTGCAAGGCTTGCAGCGGAAGAGGCTGAAAGGAAAGCTGCAGAGGAAGCAGCCAATGCATGGAAGAAACCCGGAGCCCTGATCATGGCTGATGTGTCAACTGCAGTTAACGTAAGAGCAGAGGCTGATGAGAATTCCGATAAGGTGGGCAAGCTGTACAAGGACTGCGGCGGCTCACTTATAGAATACACTGAGAACTGGACAAAGATTTCTTCGGGTGATGTAACAGGCTGGGTCAGCAACGATTACCTCATCTTCGGCGACGAGGCACAGGCCATGGCTGAAGAAGTAGGTTCACTGAAGGCTACGGTCAATGCTGACGGACTGAGGGTGCGTAAAGAAGCTTCGACCGAGTCAGGCATACTCGGACAGGTCGAGAAGGGCGACAGCTACGTAGTGGTTTCCGAAGAGGAAGGCTGGGTAGTAGTAGACTACGAAGGCGAGAACGGATATATAAGCGCCGATTATGTGACCACGGCGTTCTGCATAGATCATGGCGAGACCATGGAAGCCATAAAGGCCAGAGAAGAGGCCGAGAAGAAGGCAAAAGCCGAGAAGGCCCGCAAGGCACAGCAGGCCAAGATGGAAAAGAATTACGGAGTATACGGGGCAGCAGCAAGCGATCTGTATCTCCTGGGTGCGATCATACAGTGCGAAGCCGGCAACCAGAGTTATGAAGGCAAGGTTGCGGTAGGTGCGGTAGTCATGAACCGCGTACGCAGCGCAGCATATCCCGGCAACGTGCACGATGTCATATATGCTTCGGGACAGTTCGGACCCGCAGGCAGCGGACTTCTCGCCAGGAGACTGGCAGCAGGCGTCAGCGACAGCTGTCTGGCAGCGGCGAAGGAAGCCCTTAACGGACGTTCCAATGTCGGCGGAGCCACCCATTTCAAACGCGTGGGCGCACACGAGGGCTACATCATCGGAGGCCACGTATTCTGGTAGATCAGCACAGCATCGAAACAACGACAAAACCACGGGGACGGACCTCGTGGTTTTTTGATTGACGATGCGGATGCAAAGACTGTTCCGTGCAGGACCCGCTTCCGCTTGGGTTCGGACTCGCAGCGGTGCTAAACTCATGCTTACGCATTCGTTAAGCACCGGCGGCCTCACACAGTCCTGCACGGAATCGGTCTTTGCAAACCGCATCAGAATCCGGAGAACCGTCCTCGTGGTTTTTTTGTTCTGATTCAGAGCACCACAGCCGTCAGGCATTAAGATCCTGCTAAACCGCTTAAGCACGTAAGCTCAAACATCGAAGCAGAACTATCCCCCGGCTCGCAACATTCCGTTCCGGAAGTTGCTGCGCCCGGGGATATGCTTCTCGTTTTCGCTAAGTGCTCCACTAAGTCGCAGGACTTAATTGCCAGCGGACTGTTGCGCTCTGATCTTACATGAAGCCCACGGGGTCCGTCCCCGCGGTTTTTACATGAAGCCCACGGGGTCCGTCCCCGCGGTTTTTTGCCCGTGGGTTTGGTGGTATTTGCATATTTTGACGAAATGGATTATAATTGAAATGATTTTTTTGTATAAAAAGATTCTGCGGGAGGAGTCCGGGATCTTATTACAAAGGGGGTGTATGTATGGGTGGAGTTACAATGCCCGTGATATGGGTGATAGTGTTTCTTGTATTGATGGTCCTGGAGCTGATCTCTATGGGACTGACCACGATATGGTTTGCGGGCGGTGCGGTGATTGCATTGATACTGTCTGCTTTTGATGCGCCTATAGCTGCGCAGGTTATAGTCTTTCTGGTGGTGTCCACACTGCTTCTGTATTTTACCAGGCCTATCGCGCAGAAGTATTTCAACAAAAACAGGACGAATACCAATGTTGAGAGTGTACCCGGACAGGTAGGGATAGTGACTGCGGACATCGACAATATTGCTGCCACGGGAACGGTCAGCTTAAACGGTATGGACTGGACAGCCAGGTCGAAGGAAGCGGAAGGAAAGATAGCAAAGGGAACCAAGGTCCGTGTACTTGAAGTACAGGGAGTAAAGCTCATAGTAGAGCCTGAATAAAGAGAGGGGGATTTAGGAAATGGAAGGACCTATCATTGCGGTTATCATCATCATTATCTTTGCGGCAGTTGTTTTTGCTTCATGTATCAAGATCGTGCCCCAGGCATACGCATTCGTAATAGAGCGTCTGGGTGCATATGAAACCACCTGGGGTGTAGGTATGCACCTTAAGTGGCCCGTGATCGACAAGATAGCACGTCAGGTGCCCATGAAAGAGCAGGTGGTGGACTTCCCGCCCCAGCCCGTTATCACCAGAGATAACGTGACCATGCGTATAGATACGATAGTATTCTTCCAGATCACCGATCCGAAGCTGTACTGCTACGGTGTCGAGAATCCGCTGATGGCTATAGAGAACCTGACCGCGACCACGCTGCGTAACATCATCGGCGAGCTGGAGTTTGACCAGACCCTTACCAGCCGCGAGGTCATCAATACCAAGATGCGTTCCGAGCTGGATGTTGCTACGGATCCCTGGGGTATCAAGGTCAACCGTGTTGAGCTTAAGAATATCATAGCACCTGCAGAGATACAGGATGCCATGGAAAAACAGATGAAGGCAGAGCGTGAGAGACGTGAGTCCGTTACCCGTGCCGAAGGTGAGAAGAGATCATCCATCCTCGTGGCCGAAGGTCATAAGGAATCAGCTATACTGAATGCACAGGCCGAGAAGGAAGCTGCAATACTCCGTGCCGAGGCTCAGAAGGAAGCAATGCTCAGACAGGCTGAAGGCCAGGCAGAGGCGATACTCAAGGTGCAGCAGGCTACCGCAGAAGGTCTCCGCATGCTTAAGGAAGCCGGAGCCGATGAGGCAGTGCTCCATCTGAAATCACTTGAGGCAATGGAGCGCATGGCCAACGGACAGGCGACCAAGATCATCATTCCTTCGGAACTGCAGGGCATAGCAAGTCTCGCGACCACCTTTAAGGAAGTAGTAAAGAACGATTAACACAGAAAGAAAGATTCTTAAGGCTTTGCCTTCAGAATGACACGAGGATCATATCATGAATTTTATAGGCAGGGATTTTCTTACATTAAAAGATTTCACACCTGAGGAGATCGCCTATCTTGTCGATCTTGCTGCAGATTATAAAAGAAAGAAGAAAGCGAACATACCCGTGGATTCACTCAGGGGCAAGAACATCGCGCTTATTTTCGAAAAGACCAGTACCCGTACACGCTGTTCATTTGAAGTGGCAGCAAGGGACCTCGGTCTTGGCTGTACCTATCTGGATCCGTCAGTATCACAGATAGGGAAAAAAGAGAGCATTGCCGATACCGCCAGGGTACTGTGCAGCATGTTTGACGGCATCGAGTACCGCGGTTACGGTCAGGAGATAGTCGAGGAGCTGGCCAAGTACTCTTCGGTACCGGTATGGAACGGCCTCACCAACGAGTATCATCCCACGCAGATGCTGGCAGATATGCTGACGATGAAGGAAGTATTCGGAGATATAAAGGGACGCAAGCTCTGCTACATGGGAGATGCCAGGTACAATACCGGCAATTCACTGATGATCATGTGTACCAAGATGGGCCTGCATTTCGCTGCAGCTGCTCCGAAGGAGTACTTTCCGGATCCGGAGCTGGTTGCGACCTGCGAGGAATATGCAAAAGCAAGCGGCGGAAGCATACTGCTGACCGAAGATGCCAGGGAAGCCGCAAAAGATGCGGATGTCATCTATACGGACGTATGGGTATCCATGGGTGAGCCCGATGAGATATGGGAAAAGAGGATAAAGGATCTGATGCCGTATCAGGTCAACAGCAGCCTGATGTCTTATGCAAAGCCTGAGGCGATATTCCTGCACTGTCTGCCCGCTTTCCATGATCTGAAAACACAGACCGGAAAGGAGAAGGGCGAGCAGTTCGGCATCACTGAGATGGAAGTGACGGATGAGGTATTTGAAAGTCCTCAGTCAAAAGTCTTCCAGGAGGCCGAAAACCGCATGCATACAATCAAAGCCGTGATCGCGGCTACACTCGGAGCATAAGCATGAAGGCGGAACTCTTAAGAGAACTGAGGACCAGCAGCGATTACGTTTCGGGCCAGTCTTTATGTGAGAAATTCGGCGTATCCAGGACTGCAGTGTGGAAAGTCATAGGACAGCTGCGCGCCGAAGGTTATGATATAGAAGCGGTGACCAACAGAGGTTACCGCTTGTGCTCATATCCGGATGTTATCTCGGGAAGCGAGCTCATGAGCCGCATGAATACCGAGTGGGCCGGAAGAAAAGTATATTTCAGAAAAGAGACGGGATCCACCAATGAAGATGCCAAGTATCTGGCGGAGGAAGGCATGGATCACGGCTCTTTAGTCGTGGCTGAAAAGCAGACCGAAGGGAAGGGCAGGCGCGGACGTACCTGGGAATCACCCTCGGGGAGCAATATATATATGAGCCTGCTGCTAAGACCGGATTTTTCGCCGGATAAGGCTTCGATGCTCACTCTTCTGATGGCGCTGGCCGTGGCGGATACCATATCCCAGCTGCATTCGGATCTGCAGGTCGGCATCAAGTGGCCCAATGACGTGCTGGTGGGCAACCACAAGGTTTGCGGCATACTTACCGAGATGAATGCGGAACCCGACTGCATCAATGATGTCGTGATAGGTGTGGGCATCAACGTGAACCAGACGGAATTCCCCGCAGAGCTTGGAGATATAGCGACCTCGCTGTGTCTCGAAAAAGGCGACCATGTTGACAGAGCGGCACTGATACTCGGTATCATGGAGATGTTCGAATATTACTACGGTATGTTTGTTGAGCATCAGGATGTGTCGGCTTTCGTGAGCGTATATGACGGCTACCTGGTGAACAGGGGAAAAGAAGTAAGAGTGCTGGATCCCAAGGGAGAGTATACGGGGATCGCAGAAGGCATCAATGACAGCGGCGCACTGATAGTAAATCTGCCGGACGGCAGCGCCAGGGCGGTCAGTTCGGGAGAGGTGTCAGTCAGAGGTATATATGGGTATATCTGAAAACAATGTTATATGCGGTGCAAACGCATACGAGCAGAAATATTATTTCAATGAGAAGGAATACGGCAATCTGCCGGAATCCATAAAAGAGGAGCTGCACATCATCTGCGTGCTTTTTACGGAAGAAGTGGGCGGCATCTTCACGATCGCTTTTGAAGAAGACGGAGGCATACTGTTAAATACCGCTGCGGACGATGCGGACTATCTGTACGATGAGGTATCGGCAGGGCTTCTGGTAGGCGAGATAAGGAGAAAGAGACAGGAACTTTTCGAGTCACTGAGTCTGTATTACGAAACTTTTAAACTTGGGAGAGGATTAAATGCTGCTGGCGATTGATGTAGGAAACACTAATATCACTTTCGGAGTGTATGATAAGGAAGAACTGAAGCTGACCTTCAGGCTGATGACCAACGCGCCGAGGACTTCCGATGAATTCGGTGTGTCCATAATGGAGCTGCTCGGTTATAACGGAGTAAACAGGGATGATATAGAAGGCGTGATAATATCCAGCGTGGTGCCCAAGGTGATGCATTCGCTGATGGGCGCGGTGGAGAGGTATCTGCAGTGCAGAGCTCTTATAGTGGGTCCCGGTGTGAAGACAGGACTGCACATAGTGACCGAGAATCCCAAGGAGATAGGTGCGGACCGTATAGTGGATGCCGTGGGCGCATATGAAAAATACGGCGGACCCGTGCTGGTGCTGGATTTCGGGACTGCGACCACTTATGATCTCGTAAATGCGAAGGGTGAATTCGTAGCCGGTATAACGGCTCCCGGTATAAAGATAAGTGCCAAGGCACTGTGGGAGGATACAGCCAAGCTTCCCGAGGTAGAGATCAAAAACCCCGGCTCCATACTGGCACAGAACACCATTACAAGTATGCAGGCAGGGCTCGTGTACGGGCAGATAGGCCAGACCGAATACATCATTAAAAAAGTCCGCGAGGAATCAGGGCTTAAGGAGATGCAGGTAGTGGCAACGGGTGGCCTGGGCAGCATCATCGCCCAGGATACCGATATGATAGACATTTACGACAGGACACTTACGCTGGAAGGGCTCAGGCTTATATACGAAAAGAATCAATGAAAGAACTGAAGATAGGTAATCTGATCATTAAAGATCCGGTGATGCTCGCACCGATGGCGGGAGTCACGGACACAGCGTTCCGCCGCCTGTGTATGGAGCAGGGGGCGGGTCTTTTATGTATGGAGATGGTGAGTGCCAAAGCCATACATTACAGAAACAGAAATACGAAAGAGCTGCTGGAGACAGACGGCGAGAAGCCGGTGAGTCTGCAGCTTTTCGGGAATGAACCCGGACTGATGGCTGAGATAGCCGCATCTCTTGAAGAAATGCCTTTTGATATCATCGATATAAATATGGGCTGTCCGGTACCGAAGATAGTAAATAACGGCGAAGGTTCGGCACTGATGAAGGATCCGAAGCTCGCCGCGGATATAGTGCGCGCTGTATCAAGGGCGATAAAGAAGCCTCTTACGGTCAAGATACGTAAAGGTTTTGACGAAGGCCATGTCAATGCAGTCGAGCTGGCTATGCGGTTGGAGGATGCAGGAGCGGCCGCCATCACGGTGCACGGGCGGACCAGAGAGCAGTATTACAGCGGCAGTGTTGACCGGGATATAATAAGGCAGGTAAAGGAAGCTGTGAATATACCGGTGATAGGAAACGGCGATGTGGATTCCGGTCCCGCAGCAGCGCGTATGTTTGAGGAGACCGGCTGTGACGGCATAATGGTCGGCAGGGCTGCACAGGGCAATCCCTGGATCTTTTCACAGATAAAGACTTACCTGGAGACCGGAAAGGAAGCGGCGCCCCCGGATAAGGAAGAGATAAAGAGCATGATCAGAAGGCATGCGGAGCTGGTACTTAAGTATAAAGGCGAGTTTACGGGGATAAGAGAGATGCGGAAGCACATATGCTGGTATATGGAAGGTTTTCCCGGGGCAGCAGCTTTAAGGAGACAGGCCTGCGCTCTCACCGGCTTTGACGAACTCGATGCAATGCTTGACAGCTTTTGACGATTTTTGGTATAATTGTTCAGCTTTACAGCTATTTAATTAAGAAAGAAGGTATTATCATGGCTGATAAAAAGAACTACTTAACCCGTGAAGGCTTACGCAAGTATGAGGAAGAACTGCATGAACTCAAGAGCGTAAGAAGAAAAGAGATATCCCAGAAGATAAAAGAAGCAAGGGAGCAGGGCGACCTTTCCGAGAACGCTGAGTATGATGCAGCCAGAGACGAGCAGCGTGATGTTGAAGCGCGTATCGAGGAACTGGAGAACATACTGAAGGATGTGGAAGTCGTTGATGTAGACCAGAATGGCGGCAAGATCAGCAAAGTAAGCTTCGGCTGCTCGGTCCGTGTACTGGATCTGGAGCTTCAGGAAGAGATGACTTATACCATCAAGGGTGCCAGCGAGGCTGATGTATTAAAGGGCAGCATCTCCAATGAGTCACCTCTCGGCATGGCTCTTATCGGAGCAAAGAAGGGTGCGACAGTAGAGATAGAGGCTCCCGTAGGAGTACTTCAGTATAAGGTACTCGACATCTGGATGGATTGATATAAGGTCCACGGAGGACAGAAAATTGGCAGAACAGAATGAAAAGAAAGTACAGCCGGAGCAGGATCTGAACCAGCTCTTAAAAGTACGCAGAGAAAAACTGAAAAACCTGCAGGAAGCAGGGAATGATCCTTTTCTCATAACCAAATATGACCAGACTCATCATACCGATGAAGTGATCAGCTTATATGAGGCGCATGAGAAAGAGATATTAAAAGACTATAAGGAGCCGGAGCTTCCGCCCGAGCCTGCCGAGGGAGCAGATGATGCGGCGGTTGCGGCATACCGCAGCGCAAAGAAGGAAGCATACAACGCAAGGCGTGCTGTGCTCGATGCAGCGGCCATCAATGTTTCCGTTGCAGGACGTATGCTTTTCAAGCGCGTGATGGGCAAGGCTTCTTTTGCAAATATACGTGACCGTCAGGGCGACATACAGGTTTATGTTTCCAAGGATGCACTCGGTGAAGAGGCATATGCGGATTTCAAGAAGTCCGATATAGGTGATATCTACGGTGTAAAGGGATATGTATTCCGTACCATGACAGGCGAGATATCCATACATGCAACCGAGATGAAGCTGCTCTGCAAATCACTGCAGATACTTCCCGAGAAGTTCCATGGTCTGACCGATACCGATACACGTTACCGCCAGAGATATGTGGACCTGACCATGAACATGGAATCCCGTGATGTCTTCGTCAAGAGATCAAAGATCATCTGGGAGATACGTAAATTCCTTGCAGCGAAAGATTTCATGGAAGTGGAAACCCCCATGCTCGTTGTCAATGCGGGTGGTGCTGCGGCACGTCCTTTCATGACGCATTTCAATGCTCTTGATGAAGATCTGAAGCTGCGCATTTCGCTTGAGCTTTATCTTAAGAGACTGATAGTAGGCGGTCTGGAGAGAGTATTCGAGATCGGCAGGGTATTCAGAAATGAAGGCGTGGATACCAGACACAATCCTGAGTTCACGCTGATGGAGCTGTATCAGGCATATACGGATTACAACGGAATGATGGATCTGACCGAGGAGATGTTCAGACATCTGGCTCAGACCGTGCTCGGTACCACTAAGTTTAAATACGGTGAGATAGAGCTTGACTTCGGTCAGCCTTTCAGACGTCTGCGTATGGCAGATGCCGTTAAAGAATATACGGGTATAGATTTCGACGATCCCGCACAGGTTCCCGATGATGCTGCAGCCAAGAAGCTGGCAAAGGAAAAGGGAGTCGAGTACGAAGAGAGACACAAGAAGGGTGATATACTCAATCTCTTCTTTGAAGAGTTCTGTGAGGAGCACATGGTGCAGCCTACTTTCGTAATGGATCATCCGATCGAGGTATCTCCGCTTACCAAGAAGAAACCCGGCTACGACGGACATGTTGAGCGTTTCGAGCTCTTCATAAACGGCTGGGAGATGTGTAACGCATACTCCGAGCTCAATGACCCGATCGACCAGCGCGAGCGCTTCGCAGCCCAGGATGCAAATGCGGCAGCCGGCGACGACGAAGCCGAGCACACCGACGAGGACTTCTTAAATGCTCTTGAAATAGGTATGCCTCCGACGGGTGGTATAGGATATGGTATTGACAGACTAGTGATGCTGCTGACGAATAGTCCGGCGATAAGGGATGTGCTGCTTTTCCCGACGCTTAAGTCCTTGACCTAAGAAAAGCTAGTAAAATCAACGAATTTAGAGCTTTGACAATGTGGATTGCGACCGATTTGCGACCGAATTTAAACATTTTAAAGAGAACAAGCTTAGTAAAACGGTTAGAATTCAATTTCTAACCGTTTTTCATTGATGAAAATAGGTATTTCAAATAGAATACTATATATAATTACTACTTTTAGAGGATTTATTATGGCAAATATTACAAAGCAAAAGCGCGACCAGATGCTCGCATTTCTTGAGGAATTAAAAAAAGAACATTCGGATGATGCGTCCGTGAGGGCATTTAACGAAATAGAGAATCATCTCAAAGATAAAAAATTTGGTTTGGTATTTGAGGAACACACAGAAGCGGTTGATGAGCTTCTTAATACTAATATTCCAGTTTTTACTGAAGATGAGAGCCGTAAAATCATTTCTTCGGATGATGCTCCATGGAGTTTCATAATTGAAGGTGATAATTTACAAGCTTTATATCTTCTGGAGAAAACACATTTTGGTAAAGTGTCGTGCATCTATATCGACCCTCCTTATAACACGGGGGCTAAGGATTGGAAGTACAATAATGATTATGTGGACAGTAATGATGTATATCGTCATAGTAAATGGCTTTCAATGATGAAAACCAGATTGAGATTAGCTAAGCGATTATTGGACCCTGATAATTCAATACTAATCTGTACAATAGATGAAAAAGAATATCTTCATTTGGGATGTTTGCTGGAGGAGATGTTTCCAGAGGCAAGCATTCAAATGATTAGCAGTGTAATAAATCGTGCTGGTACTGGTAGAAAATATGAGTTTTCGCGTACTGATGAATACTTGTTTTTTGTTCGTCTTGGAAAAGCTTCTATAGCAATGGAAAAGACGGAAGGAGAGAACACGCCGGTAACGTGGGATACATTAAGAAGGTCAGGACCGTCAAATACAAGAGATAAAACTAGTCGTCAGTTTTATCCAGTTTTTGTTAATGATACAACAAAACTGATTCAGTCTGTTGGTGATCCGATACCGAAAGATATGGATATTTCGGAAGTCGTTGCACCTAAAGGCTGTACTGCTGTTTTCCCCATAAGAGATAATGGAATAGAAATGATGTGGGGATGTGTAAAAGAAGAATTCCTTAGAAGGTTGGAAAAGGGTTATTTGAGGGTAGGAAAATACACACCGCAGAAACCTCAAAAATATGTTATTAGTTATTTAACAAGTGGCATTATTTCTGATATAGAGTCTGGGAAGGCATTTGTTGATAGTTATAACGAAGACGGAAGCGTGAATGCATTTTATTACGGAAATAAAGAGATTCCGCCCACAACAAACTGGAATAAACCAACACATGATGCCCAGTGGTATGGTTCAAACTTAATAAAAGCAATATTAGGACCGAATAGATTTACTTATCCGAAATCTTTGTATGCGGTAAGAGATTGTATAAACTATGCTACGCATGATAAAAAAGATGCAATAATTGTTGATTTTTTTGCAGGGTCAGGTACTACTGGTCACGCGGTAAATCTCTTAAATGCTGAGGATGGAGGAAGAAGGTCATTCATATTGGTTACTAACAATGAGATATCTGAAGCCGAAGAAAAAGAATTCAAGAAAAGAGATATCAATAAAGGCGATATAGAATGGGAAGAAAAAGGAATAGCGAAGTATGTTACATTTCCACGAACAAAATGTTCTATAGAGGGAAAAGACATAAACGGGAATAATCTGGTTGGAGATTATATTTCTGTAAATGGAACTCCAATTCCTATGTCTGATGGATTTAATAGCAATGTTAAGTATTTCAAGTGTGATTGGACGCCAAGAAGACCTGAAGATTATTTATTAAGCAATGCACTTTGTCTTCATATCAAAGAAATGATAGAGTTGCAAAATGCTATCGAAATAGATGGTTATAAAAATGTTCTTTTGCTTAATAAAGATGATATAAAGAAGAACATTCTTAATCCAGAAATGTATGAAAAAGCTGAGAATATTTGGTTGAATCAGAATATCGTTTTGAATTCTGAAGAAATAAAACTTTTAAAGAAAAAAGGATTCAAGTATATTCCACGTGAATTCTTTGGGCAAGAATTAAAGGAGGTAGCTGAGTAATGTTTAATGGCACTCTTTTTACGTTCCAAACAAAACATGAAGAAAATCTGTTAAGTAAATGTGCTGACCATCATGAAATGGTTTTATATGCTCCTACGGGTTCGGGAAAAACCGTCATGGTTTGTAAGTTTATTGATGATTATTTGGACGAGAATCCCAATACAGTCTTCCTTTGGCTGTGTCCTGGCGCTGGCGGACTGCACAAACAGTCGCAGGACAGCTTTATAGAATTAACTTCGGGAATACCTTATGGTGATGTATATTCATTTATTGGTGAGTCTGACCCCAGAGGGCAGGTATTCTTCATTAACTGGGATAAGATAAATAGTAAATCAAACGTGGTATTGAAGGAGGGCGAGCATAAAGACTTCATGTCAAAAATATATGCTTGTCATAATTCGAATATAGATATTTTTATGCTTATTGATGAAGAGCATAAATACCGTGATACTGCAAATCAATATATCGCTAATATTAATCCCGTGCATGTTTTGAGAGTTTCTGCGACACCTGTTACCGTCGCAGATCATGTTGAAACAATTTCTGACGATGAAGTAATTAGCGCTGGATTGATAGCTATGGGTATTTCTGTTAATGAGGGCGTTACACAGGCTATACAAGAAAACAATAATTTGGATGATGATTTAATGCTTCTTGAAATGGCAGATAAGAAGCGAAAAGCAATCAAAGCGGAATATGAGAAGCAAGGTATAGATGTTAATCCTCTTGTGGTTATTCAATTTCCGAATGGTTATCCTGAATGGATAGACCGAGTAAAGCAGGCTCTTTCAGATATGGGATATCCAGAATCATCTGGCTTTGTTGCATCGTGGTTCTCTGGTGACCATCCTGATAATCCTGAAGAAATAACGAAGCTAAATGGTGAATATAGATTCCTTCTTTTCAAGCAGGCGATTGCTACTGGATGGGATTGCCCTCGAGCAAAGATTCTCGTTAAGCTCCGTGAAGGAGGAACAGAAAGATTCAACATTCAGACCGTTGGAAGAATCCGAAGGATGCCTGAAAGAAAGCATTATGATAATGATTTGTTGGATTGCTGTTATCTCTACACGCTTGATAGTGAGTTTTCAGAAGGTTTAACATCCAGCGTTACCGACAGCTTTTATACCTATCAGTATAAAAAGAAGTTTGGTGCTTTTGATATAACTCTTACGAGAGAGCTGCTTGATGGAAATGACAGAATATCAGTGAATCCAGAAGCAGTTGTTAAGGTTGTACGTGACCAGATGCTTACTGAATGTGATGTGAATGGTGATGGTAGGCTTGATAAGCGTGAGATGGAAGTCAGCAAGGGATATGTTTTCGGCACTAAGCTTAAAACATCTGCCATAGAAGGTGTTGCCAGAACTACACATGATATGACAAAGCTTAATTCTATCTTTGGCGGAGAACATCAGATAAATAATCATGATGATGGATTTATTATCAGAGATGCAAAACGTAAGATTGCGAGAGCTATCGGGATTGATGAGAACATATCGAATAATGCACTGAGAATTCTTTTCGGTCCGATGGATATGCAGATGTCATTGTTCTCGGAGGAAGAAAAAGAATTTGAGAGACAGAACAAGCTATTAGAAGGTATGTCACTTAGGGAATACAATGCGTTTCTTGTAAATAACAGAGACAAGCTGGTTGAGTTGTTCAGCCAGATCGACGAGAGCAAGATTGCCGATGTTAAGGAAACGGATATTCTTGAAAAAGAATGGAGTATTCCTGCATATCAGTACTATAGACAGCATAAAAAAATATCAGCAACGAATATTCTTGGAACAAATGTATTTGAAGGATATGGAAACAACATTCTTATCCAACCGAATAGGACATATACTGAGATTGCCTTTGAAAAATGGTGCGAAGATAATAATCAATCCGTAGAGCATGTATATAAGAATGGTGATAAAGGTGATGAATATTTTGGTATTGTTTATCGAAAAGCATTTAGGAGAAGTCACTTTTATCCAGACTATATTATTCAGACAAAGGATGGAAGCGTTTGGATTATAGAAGCTAAAGGCGGAATTAATGCAGATGGAGCGTCGAATAACATTGATGGATATGCCGGTAAGAAGTTCGATGCTCTTAAGGCATACGCTGAGAGAATCAGTAACATCAAATGGGGATTTGTACGTGCGGTAGGTTCTCAGATTTACATGTCGAATACCGAATGGGATGAGAATGTAATGAATAGCAATGTATGGAAGCCTATAGAGGAAATAATACCTACAGATAAAGATTAGGTGACAATATGAAGTATATTGATATTAACATAAGCGATACGACTCTTCTTTTCAGAGTAGAGGCTTTGTCAGATGAATATAAAGAGGGAATAATAGATAATTTTCATGCCTATGTTGAAAAAGAATCAAAAGATGAGATTTCTCATAAGAATGGCACAATCTTTGTTCCTGAGGGCTTGATAACGGATGAATATATCAATATATATCTGAATAAAACAGAGAAAGACTATAGTGCAAAGGACTGTGCAATTTTAGCAATTAAAAGATTTGATGAATTTCTGCCAATATCTGAAATGTCGGTAGAGTCTTTGGAAAAATGTATCAGGAATACCATAGATAATCTTAATCTTAAGAAAAAAGCTTATGTTAAACGCATAAACAAAAAGAATGTTGTTTGCGTTGATGGAAATACTGCTAAGTTAATAATTCAGTCAAGGGAAGTTGTTGAATACGTCCAGAGCCAAGCTAAAAAGGCTGAAAAAAGGGATATTCACAAGGATGAGGTTGAATGGAGAGCGTATGAGTTTGCAAAGCAGAAACTTGCAAGGATAGATGCTTTTGACGAGGAGACCGATTCATTCGGTTATGGGTCTTTATCAAATGATACAAAAACAAAACTTCTTATTGAAGCAATCTATAAAAGAATGTTTACCGTTTTTGACTTTGATAAGTATGAAGAATATTTATCTGAAATGGAATCATTGGAAGAAGATTGGGATTTTGGTAAAAGATACCAAGAATTGTTTGAGATATTCAATTCGCCAGATTACAAGGGCGAATTTTATAAAAATAAGAATGATGATGTGTTCTTAGATGCGTTAGCA
>JAIKYA010000144.1 GCA_024683645.1 Lachnospiraceae bacterium | reverse complement strand
TTATCTGATCCGTTCCGTGATCAGCTCACCCATCTTAATGCAGCCTACTTTTTCACAGCCTTCGCTGAAGATATCGCCTGTGCGGTATCCGTCTTTAAGTACTGTATCCACAGCCTGTTCTATGGCATCCGCTTCCTTATCAAGGTCAAAGGAAAATCTCAGCATCATAGCCGCCGAAAGTATGGTAGCTATGGGATTGGCTATATCCATGCCTGCGATATCGGGTGCTGAACCATGGCTGGGTTCGTACAGGCCGAACTTAGTATCGTTTAACGACGCACTTGAAAGCATGCCGATGGAACCGGTCACCATACTTGCCTCATCAGAGAGGATATCTCCGAACATGTTCTCGGTAAGTATCACATCAAACTGCGAAGGATCCTTCACAAGCTGCATGGCACAGTTATCGACCAGCATATGCTCAAGTTCCACTTCGGGATAATCCTTTGCAACTTCATTTACAACTGCTCTCCAGAGTCTTGATGAATCAAGCACATTTGCCTTATCTACGCTCGTCACTTTTTTTCTGCGCTTCATCGCTATCTCAAAGCCCTTTATCGCGATGCGTCTGATCTCGGCCTCGGTATAGGTAAGCGTATCTATTGCCTTCTTCATACCGTTCTCTTCTACAGTCTTTCTCTCGCCGAAATACAGACCGCCTGTAAGCTCGCGCATGATCAGCATGTCAAAGCCTTTTTCGGATATCTCCTCTTTCAGCGGGCAGGCTCCGCGGAGTTCCGGATACAATACGGCAGGTCTTAAGTTCGCAAAAAGATTAAGAGCTTTTCTTATCTTAAGAAGTCCCGCTTCCGGTCTTTTCTCGGGAGGCAGCTTATACCAGGGAGATGTGGATGTGTTTCCGCCTATAGACCCCATCAACACAGCATCGGCAGCTTTTGCAGTTGCTATCGCCTCATCGGTCAGCGGCTCACCGCAGGCATCTATCGATGCTCCGCCCATAAGTATGTCGGTATACTTCATCTCATGTCCGTATACTTCTCCGACTTTATCAAGTACCTTTTTTGCCTGGGCAACGATCTCAGGCCCTATCCCGTCACCGGGTATGCAGGTTATATTCAGTATCATTACAGTATGCTCCTTTATTTCTCTGCTTTTTCCACCTGAGAGATCGCGCTCTTTCTCATGGGGATACGGCAGTTCTTGTTGCTGCCGAATTCAACGATCACGTCATCCTCAGTTATATCGATGAGTACCCCGTAAAAACCGCTGGTGGTCACGACCACATCACCGACTTCCATATCTGCCAGCATGGCTTCAACTCTCTTCTGTTCCTTCTTCTGAGGTTTGATCATCAGGAAATAAAAGATACCGAGCATCAGCACTATGGAGATGATGTATGAAAAACCCAGACCTCCCATCTGTCCGTTCGCTGCGGCATCCGCTGTCAGTAAGATAAAAGCGTTCATATTTATTCTTCCCTTCTTAATATATTTATTGTGGACATTTTAGGATGTCCCGATCCGTCAGTCAGATATTTTAGCAGAAAACATATGAGCATGCAAGAATATCCGTTACGGCAGCTCACGGTCCCTGCCTTCTGCTATATAAAGATACAGATAATCGCAGAGCTTTCCTTCATCATCAAAAAAACAAAGCACAGCATCATAGTTGTTCAGCTGAAAAAGCCAGCCGTTTTCTTTTTCTGCCGTAGACATTTCCGTCTTATCCACTCTCATTCCGGCCTGTTTCGGATCAGAACCCAATATTTTAATAAAATCATCAAGGGTCGAATTATTATCTATACCTTCACACAGGTCTTCCGGCATGATAGCGGCAATATAATCCCCGAACATTTTGCTCTTTTCTCCGGGATAAAGCTGTGTGTACAGCCACCATGAAAGATTGAAGATATTGCGTACTACCACTCTGTACAGCTCTTCATCCTTCTTCATCGCAGGATGAAAATAGGGTTTGGTGGCATCATTGAGCTGTATGATCAGTTCCGCGTTATTAACGCCGAATACCTTATAAAACTCAGGTTTGTTGCCAGAATGATAATATGACCCGATGCAGAGACAGTCATCGGGATATGAAGCTTTCTTCAGTTCAAAAGAAACAAATCTGATAAAGATCTCCGTAAAACGCCTGGCGTTGATCGCACACAGATCTTCATTATTCAGAAAAAAACGTTCGCTCTGCGTCGCATAAAGATATATTTCCCTGCAGGCCGGATGCTTCAGGAAATCTTCCCTGTTAAGAAAAGCAAAATTAGTCTTTGTATCCATAACCTGTCAGTCACTCCGTTCCGGCCAGCAAATCAAGCTTCTTTCGTTTAAATTCCTTATAATTTCCCGCATCGATCGCTGCTCTTATTTCTTCCATCAGATGATTATAGAAATAAAGATTATGAAGGACGCCCAGTCTCATTCCCAGCATCTCTTTAGCTTTCAGCAGATGTCTGATGTATGCCCTTGAATACCGCCTGCAGGCAGGGCAGTTGCAGCCTTCCTCTATAGGCCTGTCATCCTTTTCATATTTTGCATTCATCAGGTTCAGCTTGCCGTTGTTGGTATACATATGGGCATGTCTGCCGTTCCTTGTCGGATAAACACAGTCAAAAAAGTCCACACCGCGGTCCACGGCTTCCAGTATGTTTGCGGGAGTACCGACGCCCATCAGATATACCGGTTTGTCTGCAGGCAGGTAAGGCACAGTCTCATCAAGTATGTAGTACATCTGCTCATGAGTCTCTCCGACTGCCAGTCCGCCTATAGCATAGCCCGGCAGGTCAAACTCCGAGATTCGTTTTGCATGTTCTATCCTGATATCTGCATATACAGCGCCCTGGTTGATCCCGAAAAGAAGCTGTTCTTTATTTACGGTATCATCTTTCAGATTAAGCTCATTGATCTTTTTAATACAGCGTTCCAGCCATCTCGTGGTTCGTTCCACACTAGGTCTCACATACTCTCGCTCAGCCAGCGCCGGCGGACATTCATCAAAAGCCATCGCTATGGTGGACCCGAGGTTGGACTGTATCTGTATGCTCTCCTCCGGCCCCATGAATATCTTTCTTCCGTCTATATGGGAATTGAAGGTCACGCCCTCTTCCTTTATCTTGCGCAGCCCCGCAAGCGAGAACACCTGGAAACCGCCGGAATCAGTAAGTATCGGCCGCTTCCAGCTCATGAACTTATGCAGGCCGCCCATTTCCTTTATCAGCTTATCGCCTGTTCTCACATGCAGATGATAGGTATTGGAAAGCTCAACCTGTGTTCCTATCTCTTCCAGATCCGCAGTGGATACGGCGCCTTTTATGGCTCCGACGGTGCCCACATTCATAAAAACAGGAGTCTGTATCACGCCGTGTACCGTCTCCATTTCAGCCCGCTTAGCCAGACCGTCTCTTTTTAATACCGTATATTTCATGTTTTGTCTCCCAAAAAGATTCTAAGTAAAACCCTGAGAATCTTACCTCCTTGTCAGGTATACCATAGTAATGTCATCCGACTGCTCTGCTTCGCCCGCAAAGGCGTCTATCTCTCCGTAAAGCCTGCCGACCAGTTTTTCTGGTTCAGCTAAAAGCTCTTTATTCTGATTCAGAGCAGCTTCCAGTCTTTCGTTTCCGAACATTTCCCAGTCTTTATTGTTGGCCTCGTTTACACCATCCGTATAAATATATATGCTGTCTCCGGGTTCCAGCAGCATGCTCTGCTCTATATACTTCACTCCTTCATATATGCCAAACGCGATATTGGTCTTTATCTTCGGAGCCGTAAAGCTGCCTCCCGCCCTGCTGACAAAAGGGCTGCCGTGGGCCGCATTTATGAATTTCAGTTCATTTGTCTTAAGATCAAGTACACAGAGGAACACCGTAACAAACATCTCTTCCTCGTTCTTATAACAGAGCTGGTCATTGGTCCTTATAGCCACCTCATCAAGCGGCAGGCCCAGGGACGCATAATTCTTGATATGTATCTTTGCCATGCTCATGAACATAGCGGCCGGTATGCCTTTACCGGATACATCCGCTATGAGAAAACACAGATGATCCTCATCTATCATGAACATATCATAGAAATCGCCGCCCATCTCTTTGGCGGGACGTGTGCAGGCATAAAGCTTCACATGATCCAGTTCATTGAATTCACTGAAATCATGCTCGAGCAGTCCGTCCTGTATCCTGGAAGCCACAGCCAGCTCCGTACGCACCCGCTCCTGTTCCTTTACCAGGTGAGTCGTCCTGTTGTAAAGCATGGTCATAAAGGAACCGTAGATCTTTCTGTTGGAGCTGCCTATCTCTTCAAAAAGCTGTTTTGATATATTTGCACAGCTCACATCCGTGACCGCCCTTACCGTGGCACTTCGCGGCTGGTCGTTCATAAGAGCCAGTTCTCCTACAAAATCTCCTTCGCCCAGTGAAGTATTTATCTTTTCTCCGCTTGCGGACAGTACCTCACAGCTACCTGACAATATGATATACATACCGTCTTCGCAGCCTGCGCCGTAAGTCACCACATCACTTTTCGCGGGTATTTTCACTTCCTGCATGGCTGAAAGAAACAGTCTGACTCCTTCAGGTATGTCTCCGCCGTCCTCGATCGCGAAAAACTTCCGTATAGACGGCATCCTGCTTAAACGTTCTATGTCCATATATTACGCTCCTTAGTTTGCTCTTCACAGAAAACAGATATATTTTACCACATCCGCAACTATTACGAAAGCAGGATCCGTAGGAATTTCCCATAAAGAAAAACAGCGCTCCCGATTTCCCTCCGGGAGCGCTGCTTTGTTTATTCGCTTACTTTATACTTGTTCTTTCCGGCCGCTTCGATAACACCTGTCTTTATCACGGGATCTTCAACAGTAACAATGATCTTATAGGTCTTGCCATCGTTATTTTTGCAGCTTTTACGCCCTTAATGCTCAGCTTTTTAGACTTACCGAGGTTTAAGTGAAGAGTTCTCTCGGTTGTTTTTCTTTCAACTATGCTTATTCCGCTTTTATATGCGCCCCATCCGTATAGATCTTTCTGTCACTCCAGAGCACACCGCTTACGGCAATGTTTGCGCCATCCCCTGCTATGCCTGTGATATCCGTATCATCTACCGCTACCACATTAAATTTCTGCTCAAGTCTTCCGCTGTCATTCTGAACTATGACACCTACTATGGATCCGGATACCGTAACCACTCCGTGGAGTTCAAATATCATACCTGTATCGCTACCGAGTCCCTTCTTGATCTCATTGAAAGTATCATAATCCTGGGTCCCGTCCAGCACAAAGTCGGGTGTCTGATCCAGATTTACCCCTGAAAGATCCTTCTTATCATCAGGCTGTTCGTAAGGACTTCCCTTTGCCAGCGCATCAGCCTTTGCCTGCGCGGCAGCTGCTTCCTCCGCTGCGGCCGCATCAGCCTCAGCCTGAGCCTGTGCTTCCATAGCCTCTACTGTAGTCACCTCAAATGCTGCAGCATAGCCTGTCAGGTTCATATCGTCATCGTACTGCGGGAAAAGTCCGAATTCCGTAACTTTACCGTCAGCGGATATGTTGAATTCCTGTTGCCAGGTATCGCTGTTAGTAGTTTCTGCCGCGTTCTCACCGCCGTTTTCAAGTAACGAACCGGCGTCAACAGCCTGTATGCCCGAATCCTCGGGATTGTCATAGATCAGATCGAGTACGTTTGCAGCCTTTACTTCCCAGCGCCCCTTCATTTCATCCATGCCGCTCACGGTCTCCACAAAAGTATGATCCGCATTCATCACTATCTGCTGGTGTTTAACGCTTGAAAGATCACGATATGCTACCAGTCCCGAGAAAGCCGCATCATACCAGGCCTGGTCCTTGCAGCCGTAGTCCGGATGGCATCTCTTCCATACCTTTCCTTCTTTGAAATCATAGCAGGTGAAATTATCCTGGAAAGTAAGGTCGAAATCGTAGGTATGTTCCTTATCGACCATCATCTGGAATTCTTTTGTTATGGCATGGCCGTTACCGCCGTCGCGCAGAGGCATATCTGCCATATCTCCGCCGCCTTCGGCTTTTTACTGATAAAGGCAGAAAGACAGGCCTACGCAGTCATCCTGTTTGCTTGTCTGGGTAAGTGTAAACGAGAACTCGGAAGATGTATCCCCGTCCGGATACCATCTGTCGGATGTGTCCTCATCACTGTTTAATGAACCCGGATGTATATCATAAGGCGATACTGTTGCCGGATACTTCTCCTCCGGTTACAGTTCCGGCTCTGCCGCAGCTTCCGTTACGGTTTCCGCTGTTTCCGTTTCTGCGGGCTTTTCCTTGCCGCAGGCACATAAGCCCACAGTAAGCAGCCCAAGCACTGCTGTTAATAGTCTCTTTTTCATACTCTCCCTCCTGTTTCATATATTCACAAAACGGAGAGATTATAGCACAGCCTGCGGCGATTGTAATCACCCGAACGGGTGAACCGGGGGAATTTTTACGGAACTACTATTCCCTTTATACGTGCTTCTATAGCCAGCTCGGTTCTGTTGGCAAACCCTGTCTTCCGGGTTTAAATCCCCATATCTGCTGATGCAGATCATTGCTCAGGCTGAAAGCTACCAGGATCAGTGCGGCAGCTGTAAGCGCATGATCTGTTTTATCGTTTGACAGCTTATTACTGTAAAGTGACCGTGATATAAGCAGTGAATACAGTGACGCCATTATCATCGGTGTATAGTAAGCATACCAGCACAGTCTCGAAGCATGTTCAAAGCCCTTCAGAAGCTGATATTTCAATATCTGCAGAAAAAAAAGAAACATAAAGCAAAGCATTACTCTGATGAGCAGACCTCTTATCCTTCTGTCACTGACTCTGAGATAGACGGCAACACCCCAGTACATCATAAGTATCCCCCAGCCGGGAGCTTCTATCAGATGAAAAGGAAATTTAATGTAAGGACTCAGATCGATAAGATTTATGACAAGAGCTATAGCAAAAAACACGCAGATATAGATTTTTGACTTCTTACTTATCAGCATAATGATATATCAGCACAGATTTCATCTGCTTTTCAATCAGCTTGCAACAATTGTTGCCGATTGGATATCCGTATGCTAAACTATTGTAAGTTCAATATTTGTATAGTAAGCGCAATAAATCATTGCGCTTACTATACCGCTCCGCGAGGATGCGCACGGATTTTGTAAGGAAACATGCCGCTTTCAGCGCCCAAAATCCGGCGCAGCAAACGCCAAAACGAAAAAAGTTTTGTCGTTTGCTATACTTACTATATATTGGAAATACGTTATGACAGGAGAATTATCATGGCAGGTTCGGTTTTCGGTGACATTTTCAGGGTAACGACCTGGGGCGAGTCCCACGGTCCGGCACTTGGCTGCGTTATAGACGGCTGCCCCGCAGGGCTTGAGCTTTCGGAAGACGATATACAGCCCTATATGGACAGACGCAAGCCCGGCACTTCAGCACTTACGACCCAGCGTTCCGAAGCCGATAAAATAGAGATCTTATCCGGCGTTTTCGAGGGCCGTACTACCGGCACACCCATCTCTCTTATGATCAGGAATACTTCCCAGCACAGCACGGATTACGACGAACTTAAGGATGTATACCGTCCCGGCCATGCCGATTATACCTTTGATGCCAAATACGGCTTCCGCGACCACCGCGGTGGCGGACGTTCTTCAGGACGTGAAACCGCAGCTAGAGTTGCAGCCGGCGCCGTTGCAATGAAGCTGCTGAGTAAACTCGACATCAGCATCGATGCCTATACCGCTTCCATCGGTATCATCAAAGCCGAACACAATAAGGAACTGATGGACAGACTCAGCAATCCTGTCTGCATGCCCGATGATCATGCTGCCAAAGAAGTACTTCGATTTATGGAGGAATGCCGTGCCGCCAAAGACAGCGCAGGCGGCACCGCCGAATGCGTTATCAAGGGTGTACCCGCAGGCCTCGGAGAGCCTGTTTTCGACAAACTCGATGCCCTGCTCGGCCATGCCATGTTCTCAATAGGTGCCGTCAAGGCTGTAGAGATAGGCGACGGCATCAGCGTCACTTCCAGATACGGCAGCGAAAACAATGACGCTATGCACATGGAAGATGGCCGCGTCGTATTTGACAGCAATCACGCAGGCGGTATCCTCGGCGGCATCTCCAACGGAAACGACATCTTCATGCGTGTCCACTTCAAGCCGACCCCGTCGATATTCAGCACCCAGAATACCGTAAACAAAAAAGGAGAAAATGTCGAGCTCGCCATCAAGGGCCGCCACGATCCCGTCATCGTTCCCCGCGCCATAGTCGTTGTCGAATGCATGTCGGCCCTCGTTATCACCGACCTTCTTCTCAAAAACATGTCCTCCCGCCTCGACCATATCCTCAAGATCTACGGCTGATACAACGGGGACATTCCTTTTGTCCCCTTCTCCTTATAGCTTTCAAAGCCCGGAGAGTCAGTTTTTGGCAACGGAAAATGAAAAAACATATGAAATCATTGCTTTCGCCCCTGAAAAAAGAGGACAAAGGGACTGTCCCCTTGTCCTCACAATATTACAGGCGATGGAATACGACGCAGTTGGGCATCGGGATCTTGATCTCTTTGGCGCACATTACGAGGGTCTTCTTTTCGGGATCTACGCCGAAGAAGGTCATGGTGTTGTTCTCGTGATTGAGGCTGACAAGATGTCTGTTGTCAGGGAAAAGTGCGGCATCCTTGGGATAAAGACCGCTGATGGGCAGGCAGAATATCTTGTCCAGCTTACCGCTGATCTCGTCAATGTTGTAAAGAGTTACGGAGTTGTCTCCGGCATTTGAGCACAGCATATACCTGAAATCCCAGGAGAGATTAATGGCGCTGGCAGCAGAGTCTCCGGCATGATAATCATTTACGGTCGAGATGGACTGGATCTTCTCGAATTCGGGATTGTCGTTTTCTTCGATGTAACGGTATACGTCTACCATGCAGGTTGCTTCATGGATGATGTAGATGTACATGCCGTCTTTAGAGATCTTTAAGTGTCTGGGACCGGAATACTGCTCGGAATGGATGATATCAACCATGGAGAGCTTGCCGGTAGCATGATCGAAACGGTATACTTTTACGTGATCGAGACCCAGATCTGCTGCGAGCAGATATTTGTTGTCACGGGTCATCTTTACACAGTTTACGTGTGGACGGAAGTTGCGGTCTGCAACGCTTCCTATGCCCTTATGATAGACTTCGTCAACTATGTCTCCGAGTCCGCCGTTCTCATCAAGGCTGAGCACAGTGATCTTACCGTCGTGGTAGCCGGCCACGAAGAGGTATTTATCTTCATAGTCTGTCGACAGGTAGCAGCCTCTCATGCCGTTGATTGAAGCCTGTGATATGGTCTTTATGCGGCCGTCCGCTTCTATGTCGTATGCTTCCACACCGTAATCCGTTATGGAATAAAGGTGCTTACGGTTATGCGATATGGTCATGTATGAAGAATTGGATATCTGCACCTCATCTTTTTCATGAAAGGTGCCTGCCTCCATATCCACATCATATACACGTATGCCTATCTTGCTGCCCTGCGTATAACAGGAAACATATGCGACATATTTATCCATCATCTGTCTCCGATCTGAACGTAATCCCTGTGATGTCCCACATACTTGTATGCCGGACGTATTATCTTGCCGCGGTTAACCAGTTCCTCGAGCCTGTGTGCACTCCAGCCCGAGATACGCGCAATGGCAAACATAGGTGTAAAGAGTTCCTCGGGTATCTCAAGCATTGAATAAAGGAAACCGCTGTAGAAATCAACGTTTGCACATACAGGCTTGAACACGCGTCTGCGTTTTGTTATAAGCTCCGCACTTATGCGCTCTACTCTGTCATAGAGTTCGAATTCATCCATACGCCCCTTCTCTTCGGCAAGCTTCTTTGCACCTTCTTTCAGTATCACCTTTCTGGGATCCGAAAGTGTGTAGATGGCATGTCCCATACCGTAGATAAGACCTGCCTTGTCAAAAGCCTTCTTGTCCAGCACTTTATCAAGATATTCGGTAAGGGCCGCCTCATCTTCCCAGTTCTTTACTTTATCCTTAATGTCAGCAAACATACGCTGAACCTTTAAGTTGGCACCGCCGTGTTTGGGGCCTTTAAGCGAGGCTATGGCTGCAGCCATGGCGGAATAGGAATCTGTTCCGGAACTCGTGACCACATGGGTGGTAAAGGTAGAGTTGTTACCGCCGCCGTGCTCTGCATGAAGCACAAGAGCCATATCAAGTACCGACGCTTCGAGTTTTGTGAACTTTCCGTCCGGACGTAACATATTAAGTATATTCTCTGCCGTTGAATATTCTTTCTTCGGTGTCCTTATGACGAGGTTCTGGTTGAGAGAAAAATGTCTGTATCCGTGATAGCCGTATACTGCAATAAGCGGCATCTTTCCGATCATCTGCAGGCACTGTCTCAGAACATTGGGTACATTTGTATCCTCGGGATCATCATCAAAGGAATACAGCGAAAGTATGGCTTTCTGCAGTGAATTCATGATATTTCCGCTGGGATTATGCAGTATGACATCCCTTACAAAATCTCCCGAAAGCTCCTGGAGATCGGTAAGTATCGTCTTGAAGCTCTCCAGCTGAGAAGCTGTGGGTAGCGCACCGAAAAGCAGCAGATAGGTTATCTCCTCAAAAACATACCTTCTGTCCTTCGCTCCGCCCAGCAGGTCTTTGACATTATAGCCCTGATAGAACAACTGGCCGTCCGCGGGCATCTTTACACCGTCTATGACTTCGGTACCGTTTACATCCGATATCTCGGTAAGTCCCGTCAGCACGCCTTTTCCGTTCGAATCACGAAGTCCGCGCTTTACATCGTATTCGGTATAAAGACTCTGGTCTATCGCTCCGCTGGTCATGCAGAAATTTACAAGTTCATCAAACAGCGCATCATGGTCTTTGCCAAGCTGCATCATTGAATATCTGTTCATCATCTTATTTTCTCAGAAAAACCGACCTTTTTCTGGACCTTTCTTAATGTTTTTGTTGCCGTATACGCGGCTTTTTCGGCATTGTTCTTAATACAGTTATCGATATACTCCTTATTCTTGGACAGCTCTTCAAATCTCTTCTGAAGGGGCTCGAGTACCGCGACCACTGCATCGCCTACGGCTTCCTTGAACACTCCGTAACCCTGACCTTCGAATTCCTTTTCCACTTCTTCAGCGGTCTTGCCGGTACAGGTACTGTAGATATCTATCAGGTTCATGATACCCGGCTGGCTCTCACTGTAACGCACCGCACCTTCCGAATCCGTTACCGCACGTTTGAATTTGCGCCTTATGGTATCCGGATCGTCCATCAGATATATGGAACCGTTGGCGTTCTCATCGGATTTACTCATCTTCTTGGTAGGATCCTGGAGGCTCATGATCTTTGCTCCGGCCTTTCCGAGATAAGCTTCGGGTATCGTAAATACATCACCGTAGATAGCATTGAAGCGCTCTGCAATATCCCTGGTCAGCTCCAGATGCTGCATCTGATCCTTTCCTACAGGTACCACATCAGCCTGATAAAGCAGGATATCCGCAGCCATCAGCGCCGGATAAGTGAAAAGACCGGCGTTGATATTATCAGCATGTTTAGCGGATTTATCCTTGAACTGCGTCATTCTGCTCAGTTCGCCCATGTAGGTAAAGCAGTTCAGTATCCAAGCCAGTTCCGCATGAGCGGACACCTGTGACTGGTAGTAGATACAGTTCTTTTCGGGATCGATGCCTGCTGCGATGAACAGGGTCAGCAGCTTTCTCGCATTCTTCCTGAATTCTGCCGGATCCTGTCTGACTGTTATGGAATGCAGATCCGCTACTGCGAAGAAGCATTCATATTCATCACTCAGGGTAGTCCAGTTCTTGAGGGCTCCGAGATAATTGCCAAGTGTCAGGTTTCCGGTTGCCTGCATTGCAGAAAACAATACTTTTTTATCATTAATCATGTCTGGTCCTCACATTCTTTAAAATCTTTACGCGGATATACCTTATGGTATATTCCTCTCCCTTGACCGCATTCATCTTAAGAAGCTTCTCCAGAAGCTCCTTTGTATGCGGGTGCAGAAATCTGCTTATATCGCCCTTTCTGTAATAATTCCAGGGTGACAGATCCGTATATTTTTCTTTCTGGTATATTTTACAGGCGGCAAGCCTGTCCATGAACATCTCAACTATATATTTGTCCGGCATCGGAGCGGGAACCACTTTGACTTCTCCGGTCTCGTTATCCCTTACGGGATAATCGATCCAGTATTCAAAATGATGCCTGTTCCTTCCTTTATGATGAAGCCAGGCCGACGAATAGCCTTTTTCCTCTCGCTCTGCCGTATTCGGACTGCGGTATCCCTGATAATACTTTATCCCGGGTATAAACTCAGTCGGTGAATACTTCGACAGATCATGGGTCAGCCCCTGATAATACAGGCCCACCTTAAAACAGCCTTTCATCACTTCGATACGGTGTTCGGTTATGGTCTTAAAATGTCCCCAAAAATCCATCTGTTCACACCATCTCATCGAATTCCTGGGAATCCAGATATTCGTCAAATGCATCCGAAGCGGCTTCATATTCTTCTTCATCATCTATATATCTCAGATGAGGTGTGCCGTCTTCATCCTCGGAATGACCGTATATCCAGACTTCTCCGTCATCGTTCTCATCATTTTCATCAAGGGGAAGCAAGGCTATATAATCCTTTTCCCCTACGGAAAAGATGCTGACGATGGCACATTTCACATCGCCTTCGTCAAGATTTAAGGTCACATACATTTCGTCATCATCATCAAACTTTGCCATATATACCTCTTTAATAATGTAAATTAACCAGAGTGCCGGGCACTACCATGCTGTAAAGCACTATAGCCACATCATGGGGCAGATTCACGCAGCCGTGTGAACCGTTGGTCAGATATACTGTTCCTCCGAATGCGCTGCGCCAGCTTGCATCATGAAGTCCGCAATGGGTATCACCGAGCCTCATCCATCGGTCAACCCATACGTCCCAAGTGGGACCGATCAGTCTCGTTCCGGGCACCATGCCTGTAATCGGATATATTCCTATAGGTGTGCTCCTGCCGCCCTTGCCCGTTACCACCGGAGTGGCAAGTACCACCTTGTTGTCCACAACATAGGTAAGAGTCTGGGTCGAAATACATACGTCTATGTAAGTCTTCCCGAGCACGGAAGTATCAACAGCCGGAAGCGCTGTGTTCGCAGTCTGGGCAGCCGGTGCTGCAGGTGTTGCCGCTTTCTCTTCCTGCGCATTCTTGAATCTCTTCTCACTCTTTCCGAACATCGTATAATGACTGTACAGAAGAGCTGCATCGTTACCGCATACGGCTTTTACATCCGGATACTTGTTGGCATAGTATACGGGATCAAAACCGTCAGGATAAACACTT
>JAIKYA010000127.1 GCA_024683645.1 Lachnospiraceae bacterium | reverse complement strand
AGTAGAGAAGTATACTCACACCAGCGATTGGAAGAAGGAAGTAGACGGGCGCAAGAAAAACATAAACAAGAGACTGGACAGACGTATGAACGAGTCCATCCGTAACTTAAGAAACCCCAACAAGAAGGTTTCCGAGTACGGTATGCAGCTGAAGGAAAAGCAGAAAGCTAAATTCATCTACGGCGTTCTGGAGAAGCCTTTCCGTAACTACTATGCAAAGGCTGACCGCATGAAAGGCCAGACCGGTGAGAATCTCATGATCCTTCTCGAGAGCCGCCTTGACAGCGTGGTATTCCGTATGGGATTTGCACGTACACGTAAGGAGGCACGTCAGGTAGTAGGTCACAAACACATACTTGTAAACGGCAAGAAGATCAACATCCCTTCATATCAGATAAAGGCAGGCGATGTTATCGAGCTTACCGAAAAATCCAAAGGACTGCAGAGATTCAAGGACGTTATCGAAGTAACCGAGAGACGTATAGTTCCCGATTGGCTTGAAGTAAACTATGAGGAGAAGAAAGGCACCGTTAAGGAACTGCCTAACAGGGAAGTGATAGATGTTCCCGTTAACGAGATGCTTATCGTCGAGTTGTACTCCAAATAATTAAGCTTTAAGACCTGTAACCGATTGTGAATTAGTATAACGGAGGATTCCAAATGTTAGAATTCAATTTCGACAGTCCCAACATCGAGGTTGCTGAGATCTCTAAGGACAGGAAGTACGGCAAGTTTGTTATAGAGCCCCTTGAGAGAGGCTACGGTATAACCCTTGGCAACTCACTTCGCAGGATAATGCTTGCATCACTTCCCGGAGCTGCAGTAAGCCGGATAAAGATTGACGGAGTTCTTCATGAGTTTACGACTATCCCCGGAATAAAAGAGGATGTGCCGGAGATCATCATGAACATCAAGTCTCTCGCCATTAAGGATGAGAGCGATAATGACACACCGAAGAAAGCAAGGATCGATTTTTCGGGTAACGGAGTGGTAAAGGCTTCAGATATCCAGATCGAGGATCCCGATGTAACGATAGTAAATCAGGATCAGGTGATCGCTACTTTAAGCGGTGCAAAGGATACACGCCTCCAGATGGATCTGCTCATAACCAAGGGCAGAGGCTATGTAGGCGCTGACAAGAACAAAGGCAACGATACTCCCATAGGAAGCATCGCCGTGGATTCCATCTACACACCCGTTGAGCGTGTGAACATGAGCGTTGAGAATACCCGTGTCGGTCAGATCACAGACTATGACAAGCTGACACTTGAAGTATTCACCAACGGCGCACTTTCACCGGACGACGCAGTAAGCCTTGCAGCGAAAGTTCTTTCCGCACACCTTGAACTGTTCGTTAACCTTTCGGACAAGGGTGTATATGCAAAGGTCATCGACAATCAGACAGAGGATTCACAGAAGCAGTCACTGGCTATCACGATCGATGAACTGGAACTTTCCGTACGTTCTTATAACTGCTTAAAGCGTGCAGGCATCAATACGGTCGAGGAGCTGACCAACAAGACTCCCGATGAGATGATGAAAGTAAGAAACCTCGGCAAGAAGTCACTCGACGAAGTGCTTGAGAAGCTCAAAGAGCTGAACCTGCACTTAAGGGATGCTGAGGATTGATCAAAACCATAGGTGGTCTTCGTGTAAAACCGAAGTGTGACGAAGACCTGCAGTAAGTTTTTCGGATCATGTGCTTATCCCGTAAGACCGAAGTGCGGGGGTAAGGATACCGGAAACGAAAGGAGGCCGAAATGGCAAAGTACAGGAAATTAAGCAAGACATCAGACCAGAGAAAAGCTCTGCTCCGCAACCAGGTAACGATGCTCGTTCTGAACGGACGCATCACCACTACCGAAGCAAGAGCAAAGGAGATCCAGAAGATCGCTGAGAAGCTTATCGCTCTCGCTATCAAAGAGAGAGACAACTTCGAGACCGTGACCGTTAAGGCTAAGGTAGCGATGAAGGACAAGGACGGAAGACGCGTAAAGCACATCGTTGACAGGAACGATCCTTCCAAGGTTCTTTCCGAGGATATCCGCGATAAGGACGGCAAGATCATCCGCATCGAGAACGGCAAGACAGTTACCGTATACGATGAGGTTGACAAGGAGATCAAGAAGGACAAGCCTTCAAGACTTCACGCAAGACATCAGATGCTCAAGGTATTCTACGATGTAACAAGCGTACCCACCGAAGCACAGGGCAGAAAGAAAGCAAGCAAGAAAGTTGACCTCGTTGCAAAGATGTTCGATGAGATCGCTCCCAAGTATGCTAACCGCCAGGGTGGATACACACGTATCGTAAAAGTTGGTCCCCGTAAGGGTGACGCCGCTATGATGGTCGTTATCGAGCTGGTATAACTTCAAAAACTTATCGCCCCGCAGGCAAACCCTGCGGGGCTTTTTCTTTTGAAACCACGGGGACGGACCTTGTGGTTTTTTCAATTCTGCAAAACTGCCACGCCACATGTGTACGCCCGGGACCCGCTCCCGTTTGGGTTCAGCTCGCAGCGGTGCTAAGCTCACATATCGCCCTGCGGTCTCATGTTCGCCAAGCACCGGCGGCTTCACACAGTCCCGTGCTAAACACATGCTGCCGTGGCAGTAAGGCAGGGGAAGCAGAACCACAAGGTCTGTCCCCATGGTTTGGCAGAGGAAGACAGAACCACAAGGTCCGTCCCCATGGTTTTCGTCCCCATGGTTTTCCCCGTGGTTTGGAAAGCGAGCAGTAGGGGGAATAAATAAATTGAAAAGAAGGGGCTGTTATGGTAATATATATAGATTGTGAGAATTGAAGACCATGATCCTGAAGGAGAGGCGCATGCATATGAAGAGTAATTTCATGAGATCAGTAATGGGGATAGTGATGACGCTGGTGCTTTCGATCGGAAGTATTCCGGTCAGGGCTGAGGAAGAGTACGTCAGCGAGACAGCGGAATCGACCGAATTTACGGAGTCAGGCAGAAACGGTGTGGAAAAGCCGGATCTTAAGGGGCTGGCAGAGCTTTATGCCGGTATCGGTTCATACAGCTCGCTATATGCTGTTGCTCCCAGGACTGCCTCAGATTCATATTCTCCTGCAGTGCTTTCGGATGAAGCAAAAGCATATTTCTTAAGAAGGCTGAATTATTACAGAAGAGTGGCGGGACTTGGGGATGTGATTCTTGCCGATGCGGCAAACGATCAGGCAGCGTGGGGAGCCTTATGTCTTGCTATGCAAAACAGCGGTCTTTCGCACGAGCCTTCAAAACCGGCAGGGATGAGTGATGACGACTATGCCAAAGCAAAAGCGGCATGCAAGTCGAGTAATCTTTCGTATGCCGGCGGATATTCAGCAACAAGTATCCTGGGAACAGCCATAGACGGTCAGATGGAAGATGATTCGGGCAGCAACTTGGACTGTCTCGGACACAGACGCTGGCTTATCAATCCGGGGCTTTTGGCAGCAGGCGTCGGAAGCGCAAACAACGGAAGCACTTATTATACAGATGTCGAAGTATTCGGAGATACAGTAACAAGGACCAGTTACGATGATTACAGCTTTATCTCATGGCCTGCTTCGGGATACAACCTTTCAGATACTTTTGCGGCAAGCACGCCATGGTCGGTAACACTTAATCCTTCATATTACAGCGCACCTGCTTTTGCCGATGTCAGCGTAAGCGTGACAAAGGAAGGCGATGAAAGCGTAAACTGGGTGTTCAATTCCGAAACAGGTACCGACGACTCTGCGACCAAGCCTTATTTCAATGTAAACAACAGCGGTTACGGCGTAAGCAACTGTATCATATTCCGTCCCGCATCACAGAACCTTTCGGCTTATAAGGGAGTCTATTATGTGACGGTATCCGGTATAAAGGACATAAGCGGCGCGGACACAAGTTTATCCTACTACGTGGATTTTACGGATTATGCAAGCATAGTTTCGGACGGCCCCGATGGCCCCGATGACCCCGACGATCCCGTTGTCACAGCCGGAAAGCTTACACTCAAAGCTGATATCTTTAACGATGCCGCATTAAAGGCAGTAGATCTGATCAATGAGTTTGCGGAAGCTGAAGGGATAGAAGGCGCATTCAATATGACCGAAAACCTGCAGGCGCTGGCAGTGCAGGAAGGCTTTGAAATGCTCATTTCAGAGATACTGCATAATGCTAAGGGCGAATTCGCTGCCGGTAACGGGTTTTATACCTGGACCAGCTCATATTATGATAACTATGCGTACGAACATTTTTATGACAGTGACGAGCTGGCTAAGGATATACTGGAGACATTTAAAAAATATTATATAACGGTTGAGGAAGACGGCTGCCATGTACTTAAAGCATCCAGACAGCTGGGTATTGGAGTAATAAACGGAAGAGGAAGCGGTCTGGTATTTTATATCATACTTGCCGATGATACCGATGGAAGCACAGTGGCGGCGAAAGAAAACGAATTAGCTGCAAGCAGAGAGATAGAGTTTTCTTCTGACTGCATAGAATTTCTGCTCTACGGTCCCGGAAAAGAAATAAGTATCGGTGACACGGAACAGGTGGAATTATATGCAAGGAATAAAAACGATAAGGACAAAAAAGCTCCTGTAACTTTCGCTGATCTTACTTTTACTTCCTCCGCTCCTTCGGTTGTGACTGTAGACAGGCTCGGAAATATCAAGGCTGTGGCAGCAGGAGAGGCAACGATCACCGCTGCGTCCGCAGCTAACGCAGTCAGCGCCGGCTGCAAGATAACTGTAAATGCTGATAAAAAGCCGGATGAAGAGAAAGATGATGTGTATGTACCCGTAATGGGAATAAAGCTTGATAAGGAAAGTGCCGAGCTGCAGACAGGTGAGACACTTAAACTTAATGTAAGCTTTACACCGGAGAATGCAAGTGATAAGACCCTGTTCTGGAAGAGCTCCGATACATCTGTAGCGACGGTTAAGGACGGTGAAGTGAGCGCACTGAAGGAAGGCAAAACAGTGATATCCGCGATGGCCTTTGATGGCGGATTTATCGCTAAATGCCAGATCAGCGTATATAAGGATAAGCCGCAGGATGAGGAAAAAGCGGACACCAGTAAATATACGGCGGAGGAAGATGTTCTGGCCGTAAAATCCATAAACCTTAAAAAGACAGTATTTGCAGGCATATCCGGGATCAGCAGATATGAAGTGGTATCCGGTGATCCCACTGCCGTAAAGATAAAAGGAAATACTCTGACCGTGCTAAAGAGCGGAACGGTGGAGATAGAGGCGCTTGATAAGACTTCACAGGCACTGGACAGAAAGAAACTCAAACTGGTAAGACCTGAGATCTTAAGTACGATCAGCAGGACGATCGACCGCGGCGGCAGCGTGGATCTCAATAAGTATATTGATTCCACGGTGAAGCCTTCGGCCTGGAAATCATCTTCAAGGAAGATCGCTGAAGTGAGCGAAGACGGAATGCTTAAGCTGAATAAAAACGGTAAAGTGACGATCACTGTAAGCTTCCCTTCGGAAACCGGCATGAAGGCAAGAAAACTCTCAATTAAGCTTAAGATAGCAATGCCGCAGTTTAAGAAAAGCAGCTATAAAGTAAAAGCAGGAAGGACCGTGCAGACGGCTGTTAAAAACTTAAACGGCGCATATCCGACTTACAGGATCGAGGATCCTTCCGTAGCAAGCGTGGACGCTAACGGAGCGGTCACCGGTGTGAGCGCCGGTACGACCATGCTGTATGTCAAAGTAAACGGCTTAGAGTACGGGACTAAGATAAAAGTAAGGTAGGGAAGCCTTTTGGGAATCGTAGATATCAACAAAGTTACATATGAATATATCCGCAGGGATGAGGAAGGTAATGTCGAAGGTATAACCACGGCTGTGAACGGTGTGACCATAAACGTGAAGGCCGGGGAGTTTATCGCGATACTGGGGCATAACGGCTCGGGAAAATCAACCCTTGCGAAGCATATTAATGCGCTGCTTGTTCCGGAGGAGGGCAGTGTCTTTGTTGACGGCATGGATACGAAGGATGATGACAAGACCTTAAGCATCAGGCAGACTGCAGGCATGGTCTTTCAGAATCCTGATAATCAGATAATAGGCCAGGTCGTAGAAGAGGATGTGGGCTTCGGACCTGAGAATATGGGAATTCCCACTAAAGAAATATGGGAGCGTGTAGAGGAAAGCTTAAAGACTGTGGGAATGTACGAGTACAGGAAAAAGTCACCCAATAAGCTTTCAGGCGGACAGAAGCAGAGAGTGTCGATCGCTTCGGTGATCGCGATGCATCCCAAATGTATAGTGCTCGACGAGCCTACGGCCATGCTCGATCCGAAAGGGCGTAAGGAAGTGATCAGAGCGGTACGCGCACTCAATGATGTGGAAAACATCACGATGATACTGATCACGCATTACATGGAAGAAGCGATCTATGCCGACAGGATATTTGTGATGGAGGAAGGCAGCGTGGTAATGCAGGGGACTCCCGAGACGGTCTTTTCACAGGTGGATATGCTGAAGAGTTACCGCCTGGATGTGCCGGCAGTGACGGAGCTTGCCTGGGAACTGAAGAAGGCGGGTGTTCCGATAAAGTTTCCGATACTTACGAGAAAAGAACTGAAAGAGGAGCTTATAAGGCTTGGCAGCAGATAAGAAGATAAAACTTATAGCGGATCATATAAGCTACGAATATGACAAGGGCGGCGCAGTCAGTTCCAAAGCCCTTGATGATGTGAGCTTTGTGGTGAATGAGGGCGAGTTCGTGGGACTGATCGGGCACACGGGATCCGGAAAGTCAACGCTCATGCAGCATCTCAATGCACTGATAAAACCGGATGGCGGGACCATCTGGTATGACGGTCTGGATATATACGAAAAGGGCTACGACAGGAAGGAACTGAGAAGGCGCGTAGGCCTTGTGTTCCAGTACCCGGAACATCAGCTTTTTGAAGATACGGTTTTTAATGAAGTATGTTTCGGCCCGCTCAATTTCGGCATGGACAAAAAACAGAGCGAACTTTCGGCGTATGCCGCGATAAAGAAAGTCGGTCTTCCCGATGAATGCTTCTATCAGTCCCCCTTTGATCTTTCGGGCGGGCAGAAGCGCAGGGTGGCGATAGCTTCCGTGCTTGCGGTGGGTCCGGAGATACTGATAATGGATGAGCCCACGGCCGGCCTCGATCCGAAGGGACGCGATGAGCTGATGGAAATGATACTTTCCCTTAAGGAGAGTGAAGGCATATCGATAGTGCTTGTCAGTCATTCCATGGAGGATGTTGCCAGAGTGGCAGACAGGATAGTGGTCATGGATAAAGGACGCATCGTTTATGATGACGAGCCGAAGAAAGTATTTGCACATTACAGGGAACTCGAGGAAATGGGACTGGCTGCTCCCGAGATGATGTATGTGATGCAGGATCTAAAAGATGCGGGCTTTGATGTGCGGACGGATGTGACTACGATAGAGGAAGCAAAAGAGGAGATACTAAAGCTTGTTACGTGATATCACGCTCGGGCAGTATTATCAGACTAAGTCGAAGCTCCACGAGCTGGATCCGAGGACCAAGCTGGTGGGAACCTTTTTTTACCTGATAAGCCTGTTCATCTTTACAAATGCATATGTGTATGTTTTTGCGGCGTCTTTCCTTCTTTTCTGCGTGGCTGTTTCGCATATTCCCGTGACCTATATGATAAAGGGGATGAAGCCCATCATCTTTCTGCTTACTTTTACGCTGGTACTGAACATGCTCGTTACTCCGGGTGAGGTGATATTCTCGCTGTGGAAACTGAGCATCACAAAGGAAGGCGTAAAGCAGGCGTTATATATGGGCGCGAGGCTTACGCTGCTCGTGATGGGCTCGAACATGATGACCCTTACGACAACACCCACGAGGCTTACAAACGGCCTGGAGAGGCTGATGAGACCGCTTAAGCTCATAAAGGTACCGGTTCATGAGATAGCGATGATGATGTCGATCGCGCTCCGCTTTATACCGATACTGATGGACGAGACCGACAGGATAATGAAGGCGCAGCTCGCGCGCGGGGCGGATTTTGAAAGCGGCAATCTGATAAAGAAGGCGAAGAGTCTGGTGCCCGTGCTGGTTCCGCTCTTTATATCGGCATTCCGGCGTGCCAATGATCTGGCTATGGCGATGGAAGCAAGATGTTATCATGGCGGCAGGGGCAGGACGCAGATGAAGCCGCTGAAATACAAGGCCTGCGATCTGGCGGCTTATATCATCCTGCTTCTGTATATGGCAGGCATCATCCTGATCGGTAAGTATCTATGAGCGAAACAAGAAGGATAATGATAAAGGTGGCCTATGACGGCCGGGCCTATCACGGCTGGCAGGCCCAGGAAGGGCAGGTCACGGTTGAGAGCGAACTGAACAGAGCGCTTGGCGAACTGTTAAAAGAGGGGATCTGCGTCAGCGGTGCATCGCGCACGGATGCGGGTGTACATGCAAGAGGCAATCTCGCAGTATTTGATACGCATGCCAGGATACCTGCCGAAAAGGTGGCGGCCGCTATGAACACGAAACTGCCCGAGGACATAGCTGTGCTTGAGTCCTATGAGGTTGCGGCGGATTTTCATCCCAGGCACTGCAGCAGCATAAAGACTTATGAATATAAGATACTGAATACGCCGGTCCGTGATCCCATAAAAAACCGTTATATGCACTGGACCTATGTGCCAATGGATGCGGAGCGCATGAAGGAAGCGGCGCAGTATCTGGTGGGCGAGCACGACTTTACCTCTTTCTGCAGTGTGCATGCACAGACGGATACGAGAGTGAGGACGATATATTCGCTGGATGTATCACGCCTGGGTGATGAGATATCGATAGTCGTGAGCGGCAGCGGCTTTCTTTACAATATGGTAAGGATAATCGCGGGAACGCTGATGGAGGCCGGAAGAGGCCATATAGAGCCGGCTGCGGTCAGGGAAATACTTGAAGCAAAGAACAGGCATCTGGCCGGACCTACAGCACCGCCTAACGGATTGTGTCTTTTGGGAATAAAACTGACGGGGGAGAACATATGAAAAAAACAGCATTATTAACTGCCATGATATTTCTGCTGACAGCTTTTGCAGGCTGCGGAAAGGAAGCGGAAGAGGAAGAGACAAAGCCGGAAGAGGTGGTCACGGAAACTGCAAACGAAACCGAAGAGCCGGAAGCCACCCCTACGGAAGCACCCGTGCCGCCCAAAGATACTTCGGAGCAGGAGGCTTTATACAAGACGCTTTCAGAATGGGACTTTCTGTTTTCGAGCGGGGCAGGCGGATGGGGGACCGATCTTCATTTCAATGCTGACGGTTCTTACTCCGGGATGTATCATGACAGCGATATGGGAGATATCGGAGCCAAGTATCCCAACGGAACCGTATATGTCTGCAATTTTTCGGGTAAGCTGCAGGGCTGCAAGAAGATAAGCGAATACGAATACGAACTGAATCTCGGAAAGCTTACATATGAAAATGAGTCGGGCACCGAGGAGATAGAGGACGGAGTGCGTTATATATATTCCGAAGCTTACGGTGTTGCCGAAACAAGGACATTGAGATGCTACCTTCCCGGTATGCCGGTCGACGAGCTTCCGGACGGCTATCTGACGTGGGTCGCAAACATGTATTTTGCCGGATATTACGGAGCCGACTGGGAATACGGCGAGGATTATCCCGAGGAGCTCTATTTCTGCGGACTTTATAATGAAGCTCAGGATGCGGGCTTTACTTCAAGCTGCGGATGTGAGGAGAACAGGCTCTTTATCAAGAACCGTGCAAAGCTGCCGGGGCTTAAGAATAAGAAGCTTGATATTAATGCTGACGGCACATATTACTGCGAGGATGCAGACGACGGTTATATGGTCAGGGTCACCAACATGTGCTTTAAGGAAGAACAGGGCCTCAGTATTTATCGTGATGAGGACAGGGAGGATCTTGTTTTTGAATGTCTTGAAAAGACAGGGACCGGTCACGAACCCGAGGGCATTTATTTCAAGACGGGAGAGTATAACAATTACGAGGATATCTACAACAGGATCAACGGAAAAGAAGCTTTCATGGCTGTATGGTCCGAAGGCAGCAACGAAGACTATGAATGGTGCATGATCAAGGTATACCAGAATGTCAATTACACTACGGAATCAACGGTATATACCTACGCGTATCTGATAGAAATGGATCCGGATTCGGAATTCTACGGCGCTGAACAGCTGGGGCTGTTGACAACCGGGCTTTCGCTTGCGGGTACGTCTGACGGGCTTTCAACGGCATCATCCGACGTTCCGGCAAGGGAGATCACCGGCTACGTTAAGGGCGACGGAAACGGCGGCCTGCTCATAGATGAAGTACTGTGGATAGGCTGGGGCGATGAGGATCTGATAAAGCAGTATAACTTAACAGATGATGATATGACGAATGATTATTATATCGCGGAAGCAGGCGACGGATATGAAAGATATAAAGTATCGGATGACTGTTCCATATTCATGCAGTTCCCGGAAGAAGGCAGCCAGCGCCTCTGGTATACTCCTGCCGAATACGACAGGCGTGTATCGACATCATCGGAAGCTCTGCTGCGTATAATGCTCGATGATGAGGACCGCGTGATCTTTGCTTACGAACCATACAGACCGTAAAACAGTCAGTAATGAAGCTTTCAGAACGTAAAAAATGTGTTGACACAGCTTTGATGATAAAGTATAATCTATATCTGCGGCGGTCTGTGCCCGGACATCACGGATCAAAGCATGAGCGTTGTTATGATTTTTGGAGGAAAACGAGATGAAGACTTTTATGGCTAGTCCGTCTACGATCGAGCGTAAGTGGTACGTGGTTGATGCAGACGGATGTACACTGGGCCGTCTGGCATCCGAGATAGCAAAGGTGCTTCGCGGCAAAAATAAACCCAGCTTTACGCCTAACGTAGATACCGGCGATTATGTGATTGTTGTAAATGCCGACAAGGTAAAGGTATCGGGCAAGAAGCTTGATCAGAAGATGTATTACCATCACTCCGGATTTGTAGGCGGACTTAAGGCTACTTCCCTTCGTGAGAAGCTTGCAAACAAGCCGGAAGAAGTAGTTGAAGATGCAGTAAGAGGCATGCTCCCCAAGGGACCTCTCGGCAGGGAAATGTACAAGAAGCTGTTTGTATACGCCGGCCCGGAGCATAAGCATCAGGCTCAGCAGCCTGTAGAGCTTAAGTTCTAAGGCGAAAGGAGAATTAAGATGGCAAAGAAAGCAAGTGAAAGATATTACGGAACCGGCAGAAGGAAGAGCTCTGTTGCAAGAGTATATCTTGCTCCCGGTAAAGGAAACATAACGATCAACAAGAGAGACATCGACGATTATTTCGGACTTGAGACTCTGAAGGTTATCGTTCGCCAGCCCCTTGCAGCACTTGATGCAGTAGGCAAGTACGATGTAAAGGTAACCGTTAAGGGCGGCGGATACACAGGACAGGCAGGTGCCGTTCGTCACGGTATCGCAAGAGCCCTGGTTCAGGCCGATGCAGAGAACAGACCTGTTCTCAAGAAAGCAGGCTTCCTCACCAGAGACCCTCGTATGAAGGAAAGAAAGAAGTACGGTCTGAAGGCTGCAAGACGTGCGCCTCAGTTCTCAAAGAGATAATCTTTTCAGAGAGCGGTATTTATTTGGAATTATTCCCGGAAGTCTTCTGGCTTCCGGGTTTGTATTATAAAATCTTGTATCATTTCTCTGCATTTATGCAGATTCAGCGAACATCAACATGGGCAGACTATCGTTGGGCCCGAAATCCGGAAATTCTGAATGAGTCAGCTTGTTATAGATATGGAACTGACTGTAGATCTCAAAAATGGTTTAAAAGTCAACTTTTCAGGTACGGGGGTTGACTGCATATCAGGAAAAGCATTTTAGAGTCAACTTATTGCAGGTGTGTGGTTGACTGCATATCGAGAAAACCCTTTTTAGAGTCAACTTATTGCAGGTGTGTGGTTGACTGCATATCGAGAAAATCATTTTTAGAGTCAACCTGCAGCAGGTGTGTGGTTGACTGCATATCGAGAAAATCATTTTTAGGGTCACCCTGCAGCAGGTGTGTGGTTGACTGCATATCGAGAAAAACATTTTTAGAGTCAACCTGCAGCAGTTGTGAGGATGACTGCATATCGAGAAAATCAAATAAGAGTCACCCTGCAGCAGTTGCGAGGTTGACTGCAGAACGAAAGAGCTAAATAGAGTAAACCGCAAGCACGCATCGGTTGAGTTTATGTAGGATAAGTATCAACAGAGTTTAAGGAGGGTTTAAATTTGAATGGATTAAAAGACTTACTATTGCAGGAACAAGCCTATCTGAAAAAAACAATATCAGTGACGAAGGAGAGTCAGGATGCTGATGCTTTGGCCGGGTGGCTACGCATATCAGTAGATGGGAAAAAGGTAAGATACTACCATTGCACTAATGACAGGTTTGGCGCTTATATACCGAAGGGTAACAAAAGCCTCGCATGTCAGCTGGCACAGAAGACATACAACGTAACTGTCATTAAAAAGGCCGAGAACAGGCTGAAACTGATCACAAGGATCCTTGATGATTATTCGGATGATGAGATAGAACAGATATACAGTTCTCTGCATATCGAGAGGCAGGCATTAGTGACCCCTGTCGAGCCGCCTTTTGAGCAACAGGTGAAAGAATGGTATGATAAACCGTACACCGGTAAGGCATTTGCAGAGGGAGTTCCTGTCATTCTTACCGAAAGAGGAGAACGAGTAAGATCCAAATCGGAGAAGATACTTGCTGATCATTTTGACAGAAAAGGTATTCTTTATAAGTATGAAAAGCCTTTGTTCCTTGAGGGATATGGAATCGTATACCCTGATTTTACCTTTTTTTCAAGGAAGTTAAGAAAAGAGATATACTGGGAGCATGAGGGAATGATGGATAAAGCGGAGTATGCCGGATCGGCCGTAAAAAAGATCAACAGTTACCAGATGAACGGGATCTTTCCGGGGGAGCGGCTGATCCTGACCTATGAAACGGAACAGGAAGCTTTGAATTCAAAAATCGTCAGTGAATTAGAAAAAAAATATCTTTTATAAATGGGCCTTGGTGCGTGCAACAGGCTGAAATTCAGATAAAATCATGCAAAAACTGACAAAATGCTACTCCGTTCGCTACATAGACTGATATTGCCGGAGACTTTGTTCTTAATGTTGCAGCAGTGAGGATGATTAGAAAAAGCCACAATACCACATTTTTCAGTAGTATAGGGCTTCAGGCTGAAGCGATTAAGTATAAGCTCATATGGGTGACTGCAAAGCGCGAAAATGGCAGTTGAGTCAACCGAGCGAGCTGTTGGGGTGACTGCAAAGCGCGGAAATGTCAGGGAAGTCAACTGAGGCAGGAAGGTGTGGTGACTGCAAAGCGCGGAAATGTCAGGGAAGTCAACTGAGGCAGGAAGGTGTGGTGACTGCAAATTGCGAAAATGGCAGGTGAGTCAACCGTAGCGAGCTGTTGAGGTGACTGCAAATTGCGAAAATGGCAGGTGAGTCAACCGGGGCGAGGCAGAGGGGTGACTGCAAAGCGCGGAAATGTCAGGGAAGTCAACCGGGGCGAGGCAGAGGGGTGACTGCGAACTGCGGAAATGTCAGGGAAGTCAACCGGGGCGAGGCAGAGGGGTGACTGAAAACCGTGAAAATGTCGGATAAGTCAACCAGCCCGCGAAAAAAAGAAAAGTCTGCCATGACGCATAGAAGAAATATACGATGGGGCGGCCTTCACCGGCGAAGTCTCCGGTAGTGTCTTGAGCAGCGGGATCCACGGTAGTGTCTTGAGCAGCGGGATCCACAGTAGTGCCTTCAGCAGCGGGATCCACAGCGGGGCCACGGCGGTGCCTCCGAAATGAATATTATATAGCGCCCACGCTCAAATAATGGTATACTTAAACGGATCATATACGGGCAAAAGGAGTTTGCGATGGAAAAAAACGAAAAACGGGGTATATGGGAGAAAAGCATTACGGCAGTGAAGATACTCATGGGTGTAATGTTTGTGTTGTGTATACTGCTGTTCATATATTATGGTCTGATAAACAAAAACGAGCTTCCTACGGTCGACCCCATCCGTTTTGTGGAACGATGGACGGTCACGGAGCAGAACAGGAACGAGGTTACGCTTACTGTGACGCTTCCTTCGGATATACGTGATAATGAGTACTTCTTCTTTGAGACGAGAAAAGATGTGTCGATATTTATAAACGGGGTGCTCAGGCATGACTATATAGAAAAAAGAGATGTGAGCATACCAGGCGGAGTGTTCAGACGCTTTTATATGATGTTCCCGCTTAAAGAGAGTGACAGCGGGGCTGAACTGGAAATGATAAGGACACTTATCGCAGAAGATGAGCAGATCGTTCCGAAAGCATTTATCAGTACACGTTTCGGCGCATTCGGTTATATGATGGATCGCGGAGGACTGGCGTTTATACTTGCTTTTGTGGTCCTGCTGTTTTCGACGGCTGCTTTTATAGTGAGTCTTGCACTCGGAATGTGGTACAGGCTGGAGATAGACATGGCCTACGGCTCACTGGGGATACTGACAGTTTCTCTCTGGCTGATCGCCGATTCCGATATGTTTCCGTTTGTACTGGGCGTATATCATCTGAACGGTGTCCTTGCCAATCTGCTTTCTCTGATGATCCCGTTTGCCGTGGCACTTTATCTGAATACCGTCCTGCGGGGAAGGTACAGGCGGATCATGTCATGCATGATGATCGTAGCCTGTATAAATGCCATTCTGTGGCCGCTGCTTCATTTCACCGGAATACTATCATTTTACCACGCAAGCCCTATCGTAAATATCATACTTGCGCTGCTTACGGTTGGGGCGATAGCCGTGCTGATGATCGATGCCGTCAGGGGCAATATCCGTGAATACCGCTATGTCTATATCGGTTTCTTCGGTTTCTTTGCCTGCGTTGTCGTGCAGCTGATCCTGATCCTGCTGTCCAATTCACAGGCTGTTCTGCCCATGGTAGTGGGACTCGGCTTTTTACTGGTCTTCATCATCATACAGCAGGTGGATGTGCTGAAGAGGATAAATGCCGAAAAACAGCATGCGATCGACGCCTCCGAGGCCAAGACCAGATTCCTGGCCAGTATGTCACATGAGATCAGAACACCGATCAATACCATACTCGGCATGAATGAAATGATACTCCGCGAAAACAAAGACAGCTCCATCGCCGAATATTCGCGAAGCATAAAGACTTCGGGAAAGATGCTGCTCATGCTCGTCAACGATGTGCTCGATTTTTCAAAGATAGAAGCCGGGAAGCTGGAGATAAACGAAAAGCCGTTCCTGATGTCGGAGATGATGAAAGATGTTCTGGCACTCTTCAGAGACAGAGCAAATGAAAAGGGACTGAAGCTTAAGAGCATGATAGCGGATAAGATACCGAACGAACTGATCGGTGACGAATTCCGCATAAGACAGATACTTGTCAATCTGATCAGTAATGCGATCAAGTATACCGACAAAGGGATCGTGACCGTAAAGCTTTCGGGGGAGTATACGGAAGACGGATTTTTACTGGGATGTTCGGTCATCGATACCGGAAAGGGAATTAAAAAAGAAGATATACCTCATCTTTTTGAGGCTTTCAGCCGGGCAGACAAGGACAGGAATTCCAATATAGAAGGAACCGGCCTGGGACTGGCCATAGTAAAGAAAATAGTCGATTCCATGAAGGGCAGTATTTCGGTGGAGAGTGAGTACGGGGAAGGCTCGGAGTTCAAAGTCACGCTGCCGCTTGGGTATTCGGGAACGGAACTTTTGAAGGATGATTTTGTCAATACAGGCGGAGGAGCCGGGGATGAGGAGGCCGACTGCGATTTTACCGCACCGGAGGCACGTATACTTGCGGTAGATGATAATCAGGCCAATCTGACGATAGTCAGGCTGTTCTTAAAGAAGACCGGTGTTACCCTCGATCTGTGCAGCACGGGAGAACGTGCGGTGGAGCTGTGCAGGGATAATAAATACGATCTGATACTCTTAGATCATATGATGCCCAAACCTGATGGGATAGAGACCCTGCATCTTATCAGGGATGATGAGGAGTCTGCGAACAGGGATACAAAGGCGGTGGTACTCACGGCCAATGCTGTTGCAGGAAGCAGGAAGATGTATATAGATGAAGGCTTTGCGGACTACCTTACCAAACCGCTGGATCTGATAGTGCTGCAGCAGACCGTAAAGATCATGCTGCCCAAAGATAAGGTGCATATCAAAGAAAAGCAGCATAAGAATGTAAAGGAAGAGGAGATACTGGAATTTCCCGAAGGCGGAGCGGAGCATGAGACGGAGAACTCGGCGCTGAAAGTACGGCTTACGGGAATAGAAGGGCTGGACTATGAGGCGGCACTGCGTCACTGCGGAGGCGATGAGAGTTTTCTCGGGGAGATAAGCGCGGATATAGTGACTGAGTGCGCGGAGCGTGCGGACAGGATGAGAAAGAGCCTTGAAGATAAAGATATGAAGGCTTATGCGATCGATGCACATTCCGTAAAGAGCAGTATGGCAACAATAGGTCTCGCGGCCCTGAGTGAGAGGGCGAAGAAGCATGAGTTTGCCGCTAAAGAAGGCAACACGGATTTTGTTTATGAGGATGCCGAAGGCTTTCTGGAAGAATACTCATCGATATGTGAAAGGCTGAAGGGGTAGGATGCGGTGAGATCAAAAAGGCTGATTTTTTTCAGTATAGTACTTCTCGCGGCTGCGACGATCAGTATAGCTTTCCTTCTGTTCTTTCGCTTTGATCCCGAGGGAGCGCAGGATGAGGAAAATGAAAGGGTCTATGGCAGGTACTATGCGTTTGTCTGTGACGACCGGGATTCATCCTTCTGGCAGAGAGTATACCTTGGTGCTGTGGAAGCTGCGGAAGACGGTGATACCTTCGTGGAGTTCTTCGGTGCCGATCTGTCTTCGGAGCTGACGGTTTACGAACTGACAGAGATGGCGATCTCTTCAAAAGTCGACGGCATCATGGTAGCAGGTAATGAGAGCGCCGGTATGACGGCGCTGATAGATACCGCTGCGGACAGCGGGATACCCGTTGTCACGATGTATACAGACAATGCCGATTCCAGGAGATGTTCCTTTGTAGGTGTCAGCGCATACAGCATCGGTAAGGAATACGGCAGGCAGATCATAAATGCGCTCGGTGACAGGGACCGTCTGGCGGGAAGCAGTGACCCGGCCGCCGTAAACAGGGTGACGGTACTCCTCGATCAGGGCAATCTTTTTTACGATCACAATCTGATCATTTCCGGTATAGGGGATGTGCTGAGCAGGGAAGCTGCGGATATGAGTTTCGCGACGGACAGCGTGGCGGTGGATGACGTCAGCCCTTTTTCGGTGGAAGAGAGCATACGTGATATCTTTATGCAGGAAGAGATACCTGATGTGCTGGTGTGCCTGAGCGAACTTGACACCACCTGCGCTTATCAGGCACTTATCGATCACAACCTCGTGGGCAGCGTCTACATACTGGGTTATCATGATTCGGAAAAGATACTGAATGCGATAAACCGCAATGTTGTTTATTCAACGCTCGCAGTAGATACCGCGGAGATGGGAAGACACTGCGTGGAAGCGCTTGACGAATACATGGAGAGCGGCAATACAAACCAGTATTTTTCCACGGATGTGACCATGATAGACAGAAATAATGTCTCCGCCTATCTGAAAGAGAAGGAGGAGAACGATGAGTAAGAAGATCAGAAGCCGTTCTCTTTCCGTAAAGGTAAGCGGTATATTTATAATAGCCAATCTTTTTATCTTCCTGGTGGATCTGGTGCTGCTGGTCGGAGTAAACAGGATGTTCACGGAAATGGAAGAGACATACCGTGAAAACCGTCAGCTGAATGAGCTGTCAAATGCTCTGGACGGTGTGCAGCGTTCCATGACAGAGTATCTGGATTCAAAATCCACCGATTCACTTTCCGATTACTACATAAGTGACCAGCTGTATAAAGAGCTGTCGGGACAGCTCGGAAAACGTGTGACTGACAGGGCAAACGACAGGATGGAGAGAAACATAGCCTACATCTCCGAAGACTATCTGAGTGAAGTGGCACACACGATCGAAGCCAAGCGCGGACGTAATGTGGAAAAATACAGGATACAGTACGAAGAAGCCAGCAAGCTCCACAGATATATAAAAGAATACATACGAAGCCTGAACGAGGAACGCTTTGCCAGCAACTCCGAAAGATACCTGATACTCTCGGGCAATTTCAGGAAGTTTGAATTACTTGCAGGCATCATCATGGTGGTGGTGTTCGTAACAAGTGCATTTGTCATACTCTATATCACGCGTATGCTGATATATCCTCTGCAGGCTCTGGCAAAAAGTGCCGATGAAGTGGCAGGCGGCAATCTGGATGCGGAGCTGCCGGAGATAGTCAGCAATGATGAGAGTGGCAGACTGACAGCAGCTTTTTCAAAGATGATGGTAAGCATACGCGAGTACATAGAAAAGGTACGCGAGGGTATGGAGAAGGAGAGGCAGATGCAGGAGAAGGAGCTGATGATGGAGACGCATCTGAAGGATGCACAGCTCAAATACCTGCAGGCGCAGATCAATCCGCACTTTCTTTTTAATACACTGAATGCCGGTGCGCAGCTGGCCATGATGGAAGGGGCAGACCGTACCTATGAGTATGTGCAGACAGTTGCTGATTTCTTCAGATATAACGTGCGCAAACAGGATGAACTGGTAAGTATTGAAAATGAAGTTGATCTGGTGGATAATTATATACGCATACTCAATGTCCGTTTTTCAGGCGATATCCATTATGAGAGCCAGACCGATGCAAGGCTGATGAAGGTAAAGATGCCGGGGATGATACTGCAGCCCATAGTCGAGAATGCGGTAAATCACGGTATCAGGGAGATGGGCGATAAGGGCCGCATAGTGCTCAGGGTATACCGTGACGGTGAGCGGGTATATATCTCCGTTAAGGATAACGGAAAGGGAATGAGCCCGGAAGATATAGAGAAGCTGCTGGGCGGTGAATGGAAATATGAGGAAAAGAAGGGCGACTCCAACGGTATAGGAATGGATAACGTATGCGCCAGACTCCGGCTCTTCGGAGGCCGTGACGATGTGATAGATATAAAGAGCGAAGGTGAAGGAAAGGGCTGCGAGGTCATAATCAATATCCCTTTTACTTCGGATCAGGAGTGAATATATGTACAGGATAATGCTGGCCGATGATGAAGGCATAGTCATCGATTCGATGAAGTTCATAATAGAGAAGGAATTCGGTGAAGAGTGCGAGATCGAATATGCGAAGACCGGAAGATCGGTAATAGAACTGGCTGAACGCTTCAGGCCGGATATAGCGGTCATGGATATACAGATGCCTGGCATAAACGGCATAGAGGCCATGAAGGAGATAAAGGCTTTCTCGGCAAATACGGTTTTTATCGTGATGAGCGCCTACGATAAATTTGACTATGCCCAGGAAGCGATCAAACTCGGTGTGCTCGAATACATCAACAAACCCATGGAAAAAACAAGGTTTGTACAGGTGCTGAAAAAAGCTATGGAGCTCATCGACGGCAACAGGAAGAAACGCAGAGACGATCTGCTGGTAAAGGAAAAGCTGGAGAACGTGGAGCCCATAATTGAAAGCGGTTTTATCTATAATATACTGCTGAGGGAAAGCTTTGACGAAGACATAGAAAACTATAAGACCATACTCGGTGTGGATACGGACTACGGTTATATGATGGGCGTGGTCTGCGGCGATTCGCAGGAAGGTTCGCATATGACCAATGCTGTCGGCAGTTCGATAAAGATATCCGGGCACTACATGGAACTGCGTGCAGGTATAAAGGAGTTTTTTGACTGCAAGGTCGGTTCTGTCATGGCGAACAAGATAGCAGTACTCGTACCGTTTGAAAAAGAAGAGATGGATTACAACACGAGGATCGACCTGATAGATAAGGGAAGGGAACTGGTGCGTTACCTGAGGCGGCATTTCAATATCTCCTTCCGTCTCGGGATCGGCGGAGTAAAGCCATTAAAGGATCTGGGTGAATCTTATCAGGAAGCTCTCAATGCACTGATAGCCACGACCGGCCAGGTGGCACATGCGGATGATCTGCCCATAGGCTGCGATTATGAAAAGGATTATCCCGTGGACATAGAAAAGAAACTGTTTGACAGCGTACAGCGGGGCGATCAGAACGAAGCGGTTCTTCATGCTTCCAATTTCATAAAATGGATGGAAGAGTATGACGGCAGAAATATAATGTCTATACGTTTAAAGCTTCTGGAATTTGTGCTGTGGGCCGAGAGGCTCGTATATGAGAACGGAGGCATGACCTACCGTTTCGGTTCAAGGGATTCATATCTTCCGGATATCATGGCTATGGAGGATACCGCAAAGCTTAAGGAATGGTTTCTGGAAAAGATAAAAACTTCCTGCCAGAATATCGGCAGCAAGCGGCAGGAACGCTCTACGGATATCATAAAAACTGCGAGGGATTATATACGCGACAACTTTTCAAAAGAGATATCCTTAGACGATGTATCAAGAGAGGTAAACATCTCGCCGTACTATTTCAGCAAACTCTTTAAGGAAGCAACGGGAGAAAACTTCATCGAATACCTGACCAATATACGCATCGAGAAAGCAAAGGAGCTGCTTGCCGATTCGGATAAGTCAATGAAAGAAATATGTCTGGAATGCGGTTACCAGGATCCGAACTATTTCAGTCGTACATTCAAGAAAAACACGGGGCTGACCCCGACGGAGTATAAGGTTAAAAATGCGTAGATCAAAAAGAAACATAAGCATACTGTTATTACTGCTGTTCATCATGTGCATGAGCGCGGGCTGCGAAAAAAAAGAACCTGCGGCGGTCATAAGCAGTGAAAAAGAAGAAGATAAACTCTCCATAGGCATGAGTTTTGATTCCTTCGTCATCGAAAGATGGGCAAGGGACAGGGACATCTTTGTGCAGGCTGCAAAGGAGATGGGTGCGGAAGTAAACGTGCAGAACGCAAATGGCGAGGTGGAAACTCAGAGAGAGCAGATAAGCTACTTTATACAGAAGAAGATGGATGTGATCGTTATCGTCTGCATTGATTCCGATGCGCTCGCCGACGTTATAAAGAACGCGAAGGATGCCGGCATCAAGGTGATAGCATATGACAGGCTCATCAACAATGCGGATATCGATCTTTATATTTCCTTTGATAATGAAATGGTGGGAACCCTTATGGGAGAGAGTCTTGCGGATATACTCCCCGAAGGTTCAAAGGTAATAATGGCCGGTGGTTCGCCGCTCGACAACAATGTTCCCATGGTTGAGAATGCATTCGAGAGGGTGATGAAGGCCAATAAGATAGAGATCCTTGACCGCATGCACTGTGACGGATGGCGGGCCGAACTGGCTTCGGATTATATCTATTCCAACAGGGATAAGGTGGCGGAGTGCGATGCCATAATGTGCGGCAATGACAACGTGGCCAGCCAGGTGGTAAACGCCCTGGCAGTGCAGCGTATGGCGGGAAAGATACCGGTGACCGGACAGGATGCCGATCTGGAGGCCTGCCAGAGGATAGTGGAAGGTACGCAGATAATGACCGTATACAAGCCGGTGGAAAAACTTGCCCACCGTGCAGCGGAATGTGCGGTTGCAATGGCCAAAGGCGGAGAGATAGCCGGCGGGGACATGGGCATGATAAACAACGGTAAAAAGGATGTGCCCTTTGTGAAGCTGCAGCCCGTAATGGTGACAAAAGATAATATGGATGAGGTGATAATTGAGAGCGGTTTCCATTCAAAAGATGAGGTTTATCTGAATATCAAGTGACGCTTTCTTCACTTTTTTGCAAAAAAGACCATGACCTGGCAAAAAAATGCTGACATGGTTTTTTTGTGTTCTGAAATCGGACAAGAATGTGAAGCAATTCGCAAACAACTCCTAGCGGATATGTGTTAGGATACTCAATGTAAACGAAGTCACTGTGGCTTCAGAGAAAAAAAATTCAAAACCAAAAGGGAGGTAAGTAAGTAATGAAGAAATTCGCAAAAGCCTTTTTAGGCGCAGCACTTTCCGTAACAATGCTGGCAGGCTGCGGCGGAGCAGCTGACGGCGGTTCAACGGCACCCGCAACCAATAATGACACCAGCACTACAGCTCCTGCACCTGCAGCTGCTACAGAAACAACCACGACAGATGCAGCACCTGAAGAAACCGCTGCACCCGCAGCAGGCATGAAGGTCGGTGTATCAATGCCCACCAAGGATCTGCAGAGATGGAACCAGGACGGCGCTAACATGGAAAAAGAGCTGATCGCAGCAGGCTACGAAGTAGATCTTCAGTATGCAGCAAATGATGTTCAGCAGCAGCTGTCACAGGTTGAG
>JAIKYA010000068.1 GCA_024683645.1 Lachnospiraceae bacterium | reverse complement strand
ACAGATCTCCCAGATAGATCAGACAGCGGACAGGGGCATTCGGATTGTAGGTACTCTGATGCCCATAGATCATCAGCTGATCATCCAGAATGAAGGACATATCATTCTTCATCCCCAGATATAATCCGTCCTCCAGGGTATTGAACTCTATGAGCGACGGATCATCATAATCCGTTCCGTTCACCGCGTTGTAGAGACTGAGTGTCCATTCCCGATGCTCTTCCCTGCCGAAGATCATCTTAAAAAGCCGGTCCTTGTGTTCTCGATTCACCATAAAAATCTCCTTACATTGTAATGCAATTTACTCATAGTTTCAACAAATAAAGCTTTGAAAGATCCTTACAGGAAACCTGTCAGGTGCTGCGGAATGCAGCTTTTAACAAATTAAGTGTAGCACAGATATATCATGTATGCAAGATGTAATAAGTGAGCTCTTTCGTCTATAAAAAAGTCCCCCTCTGCCGTTACGCAGAGGGGGACTTCATACCTGCTGTTTCTTTTCGACATTCAATGATCACATCACTGCTGAATTCTGCTCTAAACGGATCCTGACTGAATCTGCCGCTATTCATTGCTCCTCATTGATCGAATACAAAGAACCATCCAGCTTACATGGAAGAATCATAGTTTCGGCCTAAACCACCGTAATAGCTTACAATACTCACGGAATCTGATCCGTTGCCGGGTGTGCGCAGCCACCAGTATGCCCCCATCTCCCCAACACAGTCCATCGTATAACCTACGATTTGAAGACCGCCTACCACATCGCTCGAATTGTTTGAATCGGTAATATCTGACTGCTTCATCGTCTCCCTTTCGACCCCTTGCTTTTGTGCATATCTGGTAGGATAAATGATCAGATCCATACTATAACTGCTTGCTTCAAGTCTGCCGTCGAACTCATAATACGCTTCCACCTCATCAAGACTCAGAAGAAAGACCCTGTCCGATGTATCATTTCCGCCTTCATATTCGAAATACGGATTATCTTCGTTTTTCAGCTTTGTGTTATTGATCCGTGCCTGCTCTCTTTCTGTAAAGGCCTTATTCATGAATTCATTGTTCAACCAGCTTCTGAGCGAACAATTCTCCCAGGTCACAGCTTTCATTTCAGTATTATATGGTTTTGCATCCAGCACATAGCGACTTACCAGAAGAGTCCCGTTCTCGTCACTTCCCAGTACTTCCCACTCGATGGGATCCGGCCCGACTTTTTCGCTATCCCAATCCTGCTCATATGCCCCGAAGATAATGTAACCCTCCTCATTCATATGAGGCAGGATATCATCCCGGTCCGTCCAATCAACGCCCCTCAAGTTCACTTCTCCTGTCCATGGCAGTTCTGGTTCTTCCTTCTCAGGATGATCATCGTTTTCATTTCTGTTATTGCTTCCAATTCCATGAACATCGTCATTATCATAATCCGGTTCACCCAGATGGCTTTCCGTCGCTTTCGATTGCTCTTCGTATTCCTTTTCGGGAGACTTTGATATGACAACGATAAAGATCACTGCCACCGCAAGCATCAGAACCGATACAAGTGCTATCAGGAAAAGGAGTATGGTTTTATTGTTCTTTCGCACGGCAGGCATGTCTTTCGCTGTTGACGCACGATTACTCTCCGCCGGCATTTCAGCATTCTTTATGCCTTCTTCCCTTCCGGAATGCTCATTTCTGCCGTTTTATTCTTCTTCATGCCACTCGGCCAGCCTCTGTCCGCAGCCGTCACAGAATTTCGCACCATCCTTGTTTTCTTTTCCGCAATATAGACAGATCATTTCTCTTCCCCCTTCTTCTTTTTACAATTCCGGGTATATTCCTGTAATATGATCATCTTTCAAAGCAGCGCGACAACGAAACGGTCTCGCTGTCTTTCGTTTGATCCTATTATATCACTTTAAGCGAAAAGCTATCATCCCATTCTGACAGATTGCATTTTTTCCCGACAGATGACAGAAATCGTTTTACGGTCTGCGATCGTCGGCTGCATAAAGGGATATCGCATCTCCCCCCGCTTGCGTCTCCTGCCTGCTTATGTTATCATGCAGTTTATGAATACGGAGAATCCGATAATCGAGGTGCGGGGCATTGATTATTCCTATAGGAAGAACCATGTGCTGCGCTCGGCGGGTTTTGACCTGCCGCTGGGTCGCAGCGTCGCCATCCTGGGTGCCAACGGCAGCGGGAAATCCACGCTGCTTTCCATCCTTGCGGGGGTACGCTCCTGCCGGGGCGGCTCCATGCTCATGGACGGTCATGACCTTTTAAAGGATAAAAATATGCGCCGTAAGCTGCTGGCTTATGTGCCGCAGACCGATCCCCTGCTTCCGGAACTGAGTGTCCGGGAGAATCTCTGCCTCTGGTTCCGCGGCCCCGCGAAAAAGCTGGATGAAGCTCTTACGCTCCCCGCGGTGGGAATGCTCCGTATAAACGATTTTCTGAAA
>JAIKYA010000063.1 GCA_024683645.1 Lachnospiraceae bacterium | reverse complement strand
TGTGGGAGGCAGTGTTTACAATGTAAGTGAGCAGCAGCAGGCGGTCGTAACGCAGTTCGGAAGGGTGATAGATATCAAAACAGCCGGACTGTACTTCAAGATCCCTTTTATACAGGAAGTCGACAAGGTGGATACCACGACCCACGGCATGCCGATAGGCTATACGACTTCTACGGGGACGGAATCCGACGGCAATCACGATGCTGAAGCTTATTACAACGAAAGTGAATCGCTGATGATCACTTCGGATTTCAATTTTGTCAACATAGATTTCTATCTGGAATACAGAGTAAGCAGCCCGGAAAAATATCTGTATGAGGCTGAGAATCCGGAACTGATACTGAGAAACCTCGCGCAGGCTGCCATACGTCAGACAGTGGTCAATTACAGCGTGGATGAGGTAATGACTACCGGAAAAGGGCAGATACAGGCGGAAGTAAGGGATAAGCTGGTAGCTTCTCTCAATGATGTACAGATAGGCATAGAGGTGGTAAACCTGACCGTTCAGGATGTGGAACCGCCTACGGATGCAGTCATTGCGGCCTTTAAGGATGTGGAGAATGCAAAGCAGGGTGCAGATACCGCCATAAACGGTGCAAAGCAGTACCAGTCGGAGCAGCTGCCTGCAGCGGAAGCCGAAGCCGATAAGATAATGCAGGAAGCCGAAGCCTACAAGGAATCACGTATAGCCGAGGCTGAAGGCCAGGTAGCAAGGTTTAATGAAATGTATGAGCAGTACAAGCTCTATCCGCTCATAACCAAGCAGCGTATGTTTTATGAAGCGATGGAAGATGTGCTGCCCGGACTTAAGATAGTGATCGATGACGGCAATACACAGACAATGCTGCCGCTGGAAAGCTTTGCGGGCGAGAACGGGGAAACGGCAGCAGTCGTAAATGAAACAGGGGAGGAGGAATGATCATGAAGATAAAAGGTTCAACAGTTTTAGCGATCATAGTGGTCATCGCCCTTGTGGTAGTCGCTGCGGGTTCCATGTATTCGCTCAAGGAAGATGAGTATGCGGTGGTGACACGTTTCAACAAGATAATAAGCAGCACTTCGGAGCCGGGGCTTTACTTCAAAGCGCCCTTCATAGATACGGTACGCCGCATCCCCAGCAAGATACAGGTTTATGACATAAATCCTTCGGATGTCATCACTTCGGACAAGAAGTCGATGATAGCGGACGATTACATACTGTGGCAGGTGACTGATCCGATCGCCTTTACCAAGACGCTGAATGCATCCATTACCGGAGGACGTGACAGAGTGGGAGTATCCGTGTATAACGCGACCAAAAACATCATCTCCTCCATGTCCCAGGACGAAGTGATAGAGGCGAGAGGCACCACGCTGACAAAGACGATCACTACGGAGGCAGCTCCCGATGTGGCAGGCTACGGCATAACGATACTGAGAGCCGAGATAAAGGCGCTGGAGCTTCCCGATGACAATAAACAGGCAGTTTACGACCGTATGATCTCGGAGAGAAAGAATATCGCGGCTTCATACAGGGCTACCGGTGAATCGGATGCACAGAAGATAAGGAACGATACGAACAGACAGGTATCGATAAAGAAGGCAAATGCCATGAAGGATGCAGAAAAGATAAAGGCCGAGGGAGAAGCGGGCTATATGAAGACGCTGTCCGAGGCGTACAATACAGAGGAAAAAGCAGAATTCTACAACTTTATAAGAGGGATAGATGCGCTCAAGAATTCTCTGGCGGGAAACAGGAACAATACCGTGATCCTGGATAAGGATTCCGAGCTGGTACGTATCCTGTACGGGATAAATTGAGAGCAGCTGACAGCAGCGTACGGTTTACCATAAATTGTCTTGCAAAACAGCATACTTATGGTATAATTACTGCGATTGAAATTTTTTGCAGAAGGATAAGATCCCCCGGGCTTAAAGCCGGCGGAATGACACGGGAAAAGGTAATAAGAAAAGTGTCATTTTGAGCAAAACGGCGGATCTTGGTTTTAGGGAGGAATTTTATGAAAAAGAGGTTTTTGGCAGCTGCACTTGCGATGACCATGCTGCTCGCAGGCTGCGGAGAGAAGGATAAGGAGGTAGTGGCCGGCGAGTCTATAGGGCTTGGTGGAGACAACACTCCCGTTGCCGAAGTAACGCCCGGCACGGAAACACCTGCCACGGTGGAGGTTTCGGATGAGGAGGAAGAGGAAGTACTCCCTCCCGGAAAATACAGGAGCGAGCTGACCAATGAGATCATTGATGATGATATCAAGAATCAGCGTCCGATCGCGGTAATGGTCGATAACGAGGTAACGGCACTTGACCACTTCGGTGTTAATGAGGCTGATATCGTATATGAGATCATGAACTCTACGATGAATGACCGTGTTACCCGTCTTATGTGTATCGTAAAGGACTGGACCGAAATAAAGCAGTTCGGAAGCGTGAGAAGTACACGTCCCACCAACTTCATGCTGGCTGCGGAGTATAATGCGATACTCTGTCATGACGGCGGTCCTTACTATATCAACAACTATATAGCAAAAGACTATACCAATAACTTAAGCGGCGGTTTTGCGCGTTTCAGTAACGGAAAAGCTACGGAGTTTACCGAGTACATCACTTACGAAGGATATACCAATCCCAATACCGGAAAGAGCTACGACGGTCTGGGCAAGCGAATAGATTCTGCAGGTTATACAAGGGAATACAACGAATTCTATCCCGGTGAGCACTTTGAGTTCACGACCAGGGAACAGAACCTGTCCAGTGATTACGGTGTGCTGGCAAAGAAGGCTGAGAAAGTAAAGCTTCCTTTCAAACACAACGGTTCCGAACTGCATTATAATCCGGACACCAAGACATATGAGTATTATGAGTATAACAGGCCTCATGTTGATGCTCTCCACGGTAACGAGGTAACGAGCTTCAAGAATGTTATCATCCAGAAGTGCAGCTTTGCACAGCTGGATTCCAAGGGGTATCTGGTATATAACGTGCTTGTGAGCACGCCCTGGGAAGGTTATTATCTGACCAACGGAGAGGCGGTGCCCATCACCTGGACCAAGGCCAAGGAAGACGGCCTGACGGATTACAGAAATGCAGCCGGCAATCCGCTGGTGCTCAGTACCGGTAAGACTTATATCACGCTGGTACCGGATGACAGCTGGGATAAACTTGTTATAGAATAATCAGTCACGATAACGGATTTAAGGGGGATCTTCGCTGCGTGTCAGCGGAGATTCTTTGCTGTAACGGGTTCCACCCGTTACAGCAAAGAATGATAAAGATGCGCACTCGCGCGAGAGGAAGTTTAGGGACATGGAAACATACAGAATATTAAGGGATCTTGCGATAATAATCCTTTCTGCGAAATTTATGGCACTCGTTGCAAAGAAGTGCAAAGCTCCGATGGTGGTCGGAGAGATAATAGCCGGGCTGGTCGTAGGCCCCTGCCTGTTAAATCTTGTGGCCCCTTCCGAATTCATCAGTCAGATGGCTGAGATAGGCGTTATCCTGATAATGTTCTCGGCAGGGCTTGAGACCAATCTTAAAGAGCTCAGAAAATCGGGGCTCATAGCTCTGTTCGTGGCCTGTATAGGTGTGCTGGTGCCGCTTGTGGGCGGTGCCGTGCTGTATATGAGCATACACGGCTTTGCAGGCTGGGGAACGGAGGAATTCTTCAGGGCTCTTTTCATTGGCTGCATAATGACAGCGACAAGCGTGGGTATCACGGTTGAGACACTGAGAGAAATGGGTTTCTTAAGCGGCCGGGTCGGACAGACGATACTGAGTGCGGCGATAATAGATGACGTGATAGGTATCGTAGTGCTTACCTTTGTGCTTGGACTTAAGGATCCCACAAGCGACAGCACTGAAGTGCTCATAAAGACCGTGGCCTTTCTGGTGCTCAGTGTGGTATGCGGATATATCATCTACAGGATCGCAAAGTGGACGGATGCCAGATATCCGCACACGAGGCGTATCCCCATTATGGGACTGGGTCTCTGTTTCATACTTTCTTATATCGCTGAAAGATATTTCGGTATAGCCGATATCACAGGTGCATATATAGCCGGTATCATACTCTGCAATATACATGATGCTTCCTACATCGACAGAAAGATCAGCATTAACAGCTATATGATATTTGCTCCTGTCTTCTTTGTGGGCATAGGACTGAAAACGGATTTTACAAAGATAGATTCGGGTATGCTTTTGTTCTCGCTTGCTTTCGTCATAGTTGCGATGATCACCAAGGTGATAGGCTGCGGATTAACCGGAAGGATCTGCGGCTTCAAATGGATAGACAGTCTGAAGATAGGCGTCGGCATGATGACAAGAGGAGAAGTTGCGCTTATCATCACGAATAAAGGACTGAATCTCGGGATAATCGATCCCTCATACTTTACGGCAGTCATTTTACTGATTATAATATCAAGTATATCAGTGCCGATACTGTTGAAGCTGCTGTATTCAAAGGCGCCGGACCCGGTAACGGCCAAGTGAGCCGGTCGCAGGCGACATGCTGTTCCTGGAGGAGAACATGAAGAATAAGATAAAACCTATTCTGATCATAGGCCTTATATCCGCACTGGCTGCCGGCTGCGGGAAAAAGGATGTGGTGGATTTTACCGGGAAAGAAGGCATAGCTCCGCCCGTGCGCCGTACCGAAGAGGACGGTTCAGAGGGACTTTATGAGATAGATCCGAACCTGTTTAAACAGGACTATAAGATAGTATTTGTCAATACCAGCGGAAAAGATCTGGAAAAACTAAACGTGACTTTTTCGGCAGATCCGGACAGTGTGATAGAGATACTCGGAGGTAAACAGTTAAACGACGGAAGCCTGGTAGAATACAGCAGTGATATACTGGAAAAAATGAGCGGGCAGAATAATCTGAAGATCTCCGTTAAAGCCGAGACAAAAAAAGAAGGCGAGCTGGATTTTGGAACAGCAGGCCTTCTGGATCTCAGTGATACCACGCTGATACTTGATAAAGATAAGGACGGATGGGTATTACATATGGATTAGATATCATCCTCTTCGTCATCATCTTCGGATGAAAGGGGAAGTGAAAAGATGAATTCGCTTCCGACGCCTTCGGTTGAGATAACGTTGATGTTCTCGCCGTGTGCACGGATGATCTCTCTTGTGATGGACAGGCCGAGGCCTGTTCCTTTTTTGTCTTTTCCTCTTGATATGTCGGTCTTGTAGAAACGGTCAAAGACGAGAGGCACGCTGTCTTTGGGGATGCCGATGCCGCTGTCTTTTACGGATACGAATACCTTGTTATGTTTTAGTGAAGTATCGATAGTTATCGTCGAATCCTTGTGACTGAACTTTATAGCATTGTCTATAAGATTGTAGAGTACCTGCTGTATCCTGGACAGGTCGGCGTAAACAAGGAGTTTTTCTCCTGTAAGGGAAAGTTTGATCGATATCCTTTTTTCGCGGCAGCTTCCCTCAAATGTCGAGATGGTCTTGCGTATTATGACGTTTATGTCAAAACTGCTTTTTTCAAGTATCATGCCCTGGGTATTTAAGTTGTTGAGTGTAAGCAGGTTGTTGGTAAGCTTGATGAGCCTGTCCGTTTCGTTTATTACGATCCCTATGTATTTGGGATACATCTCTTCCGGAATGGTGCCGTCCTTCATTGCTTCAAGGTAACCTTTGATAGAAGTAAGGGGAGAACGGAAGTCGTGCGAGACATTGGCTACGAGGTGTTTCTGGTTGTCTTCGCCTTTTGCAAGTTCCTGGGCCATATATGAAAGAGAAGCGGCAAGGTAACCGATCTCGTCATCACTCTCTATTGATATCTCATAACGCAGATTGCCTGCGGCATACTGTTCGGTCGCGGTAATGATGCGCAGCAGCGGACCGTATACCAGCTCCGAGAAAAATATAAGTATGATGAGCGATAAGAGGAAGAGTATAAGGAGCATGATATAGTCTATGTTGACAAGAGTGTTGGTGCTGTTCTCGAGAAGAGAAATGTCATAATGGATCACAAGATAACCGCGTACCGTATAATTGGTGGTAACGGGAGCGGCAACCGAGAGATGGTCACTCTGAAACTGATCGTAGAAACGTCCTATGCTGTAAAAGGAGCCGGAGAGTTTCGTGATGTCAAAGCCATTTACCGAAGCCGGGTCATCGATGTTGATATCGGATTCGGAATCAAGAACGATAAGACCTGAAGGGTTCAGTATCTGGATGCGCGCGTTGATTATCGCGGACAGCGAGTCGATGCTTGCCTTTACCGCGGTAAGAGATAATTCGTTCTTGTACAGATTGGTGGCTTCGTTTTCCGCGAGGACATTGGCAACATTATAAAGCTCTTCGGCTTTGCTCTTCTGCAGCTGTTTTGTAGTCATCTGCTGCATAAAGGTCGCAACTATCACAAATCCGAACACGCCGAATATAAAATAGGCTATGAGGATTTTGAGATAGAGAGTCCTTTTCATAGTACTTCAAATTTATAACCTACGCCCCAGATGGTGGAAAGCTTCCAGGATCTGTGATCCTTGATCTTTTCGCGGAGACGCTTGATATGTACATCCACGGTACGTGAGTCGCCGGCATAATCATAACCCCATACCTGGTTCAAGAGCTGCTCCCTGGTATATACATGATTGGGCGAGGAAGCGAGGAAATACAGAAGTTCCAGCTCCTTAGGGGGAAGATCGAGTTTTTTCCCGCAATAGGTAACGCTGTAGTTGACGCGGTTGATGATAAGATCCGGAAACCTTACTTCGTCATCGCCTACTATCTCGGGCTCAACGACGGGGGCTGCCGGTTTATATCTTCTGAGAACGGCTTTTACTCGGGCCACGAGTTCCTTGGAATCGAAAGGTTTTTCCATATAGTCGTCAGCACCGAGCTCCAGTCCGAGCACCTTGTCGAATACTTCGCCTTTTGCGGACAGGAGTATGATGGGGATCGATGAAGTGGCGCGTACTTCACGGCATACCTGATAACCGTCTATGCCGGGAAGCATCAGATCGAGAAGTATCAGATTGGGAGCAAAGGTCTTTACAGCTTCCAATGCAGATTCGCCGTCCCCGACTATCATGGTCTCAAAGCATTCTTTTGTGAGATACAGACTTACAAGTTCTGCGATGTTTTCGTCATCATCCACGACCAGGATCTTTTGTTTTGCTGACATGGTATCCCTCCTGTTATAATTCTACTATTGTTACTCCGCCGTCTCCCTCTCCGTGGGCGGCCAGATCAAAGTGCTTTACGCCCGGATGGAAACGGAGATAATCATGTATTCCTTTTCTCAATGCGCCGGTCCCTTTGCCGTGTACGACTCTTATCTTGTCGAGACGGCTCATCATCGCATCATCGATATATTTGTCGAGCAGCGATATCGCGTCATCCACAGTCCGGCCGATGAGATTGATCTCGGGCGAGATGGTGGAGACTTTAGCCGCAGAGTAAGAGCCGGCTGAGGTCTTTTTAGCCGGGGACTTTTTATCGGACAGTTCGGTAAGATCGCTGAGCTTTACTTTAGAAGTGATGATACCGCACTGTACGCTTACATTTCCGTTTTTGTCGGGAGCCGAAACTATGGTGCCGTCCACATCCATCGAAAGAACATGTACGGAAGTTCCGGGTACGGCGTTCTTTGCGGAAATAGTGACCACATCAGCCGCTTTTTTCTCCTGATTTTTTTTTGAATTCTTCATGGCCTCGGCATAGAGGGCCTCTTCATGTTTCGAGATATATTCGCGGACGCTGCTGCGTTTTTTCTCCATGGTCTGTATCTTCATGGGTGCGCCTGCGTTGTTGAAGGCACGTATCGTTTCGTCGGCAACGTTCTTGGCATCGGAGAGTATGTCTTTTGCTTCTTCCCTTGCTTCGTTGATGATACGGTCTTTCTGGTTTATTATCCTGTCTTCCTTTTCGGCGAGTTCCTTTTCGCGGCGTTCAAAATCCTTCTTCTGCTTCTCAAAGTCTGCGATCTCCTTTTCAAGACGCACGCGTTTGGAATCAAGGTCGGAGATGAGATCCTCGAGGCTGGCCTGATCCGTTGTTATATGCTTTCCGGCGGCATCTATTATCGCATCGGAAAGACCGAGTTTTTTTGAGATCGCAAAGGCGTTACTCTTTCCGGGGATGCCGATGAGCAGACGGTAGGTGGGGCTTAAGGTCTCCACGTTAAATTCACAGCAGGCATTTTCCACACCGGGAGTAGTGATGGCATAAGTCTTAAGCTCGTTGTAATGAGTGGTGGCCATGGTGCGTATGCCCTTTTTGTGGAGATGCTCAAGTATCGCGGTTGCAAGCGCTGCGCCTTCGGTGGGATCGGTCCCTGCACCGAGCTCGTCAAAAAGGCAGAGAGAGCGGCTGTTTACATGTTTGAGTATCTGCACTATCGAAGTCATATGTGAGGAAAAAGTGGAGAGACTCTGCTCTATGCTTTGTTCGTCACCTATATCCGCATATACATCATTAAAGACTGAAAGCTCCGAACGGTCAAGCGCGGGTATATGCAGGCCTGCCTGTCCCATTAAAGTAAGGAGCCCTGCGGTCTTGAGCGAAACTGTCTTGCCGCCGGTATTCGGTCCGGTGATGATGAGCGAAGTAAATTCCTCGCCGAGCGTGATGTTGATGGGGACTGCCTTTTCGGGATCGAGCAGAGGATGTCTCGCACTGCGCAGCCGTATGCGGCCCTCCTCGTTATATACGGGTTTTGTGGCATTCAGTTTCAGAGCATACTTTGCTTTTGCGAACATGAAGTCGAGGAGCGTGATGAGCTTCTGGTCTTCTGTTATGATATCCGCAGACTGTGCCACAAGCGCGGTAAGGGAGGTGAGTATGCGTCCTATCTCTTCCTGTTCATCGAGATGCAGCTGTGTGAGTTTGTTGTTAAGCTCCACAATGGCGGCGGGTTCGATGAAAAAGGTCGAACCCGTTGAGGACTGATCATGCACTATGCCGGGGACCTTTGATCTGTGCTCGGCCTTGACCGGAATGCAGTAACGGTCGCCTCTCATGGTAACGACCGCGTCCTGCAGATACTGTGAAACGGAACCGGTCACCATCTGGTTCAGCTGGGAATGAATACGTCCCGAGTATACGGAAAAAGAATTCCTTATATTCTTAAGCTCTGCGCTTGCATCATTTGCTATGGTATCGTCCGGCATGATGCAGCGGCTTATCTCACTAAGAAGCTTCGGAACGGGAATGAGACCTGCGAAATAAGAACTTACCGCATCCTCATAATCTTCCGTGCCGCTTGAATGTACATATTTCTGATCGTACTCGGTGAGCGAATCGACAAGCATAAGAAGACGTCCGAGAGAGTTGAGCTCGCCCGGGCTCATTACCTTGCCGATCTCGGCAGCTTTCATCAGTTCGCGGGTATCAAAATTAGCCCCGAAAGAAATGCGGTCGTCCTTAAGCAGTCTGTTAAGTGCTGCTTCCGTTTCATTCTGGGCTTTCGCGATCCATTCGGGATTGGAAGAGGGACGGAGGTTGTCGCACATGCGGCCCGCAGGCGCACTCACCGCACAGTCCTTAAGTCTCAGCTTTATCTTGTTGAATTCCAGTGTGTTTAAAACCTTATTATTCATAACTTATAGGATACCATAGATGACGCCTATACTCAACAAAAAAAAGGAAGCTCCCCGTCTGGGGAGCTTCTGTAGCTGTTTAGTGCAGCTGATCAGGTCTCGCTTTTGAACTGGTCGGCATAACTGTCAAACAGAGACTGGACTGCGCCGTAGGTTTCCTGGCTGATGTCGGGAAGCTTGTCGCCCCATGCGCTTGTAGCCTGCTTGAAACCTTTCTCGAAAGCCTTGCGCATATCCTCCATCTTGTCGGGATCGCCGCCCGTGAGAGCTTTGGCAAAATCGAAGATACGCTCCGATGTCTGCTTTACACCCCAGTATCCGTCCTCGGCAATATCTGCCTTAGCCTGTGCCTGTGTAGCGGGATCCACCTTAAGATTCTCGAATACGCTCTTAAGGTTCTGGCCGTTTGCAATGTCAAAAGTCTGTCCCTGCTGTGAGATAAGCTTGTTAACAATGTCCATCAGCTGCTGGGAACGTGCTTCCGCATCTGCCTTGAGCTGGGATACCAGGTTGGTGTCCTGCTTATAAGTCTTGGTGTTCTCCTTTGCGGCCTTGGCAGCCTGTACATCCGTGCTGTGTTCGTAGATCACGCCGTTGCTGGCTGCAGGTGCATTCTTGTTTACTTCCTTGGTGGAAGAAACATAGTCAGCTGAACTGTCGGTCCTGGCCTTTACATTCGGTTCAAAATTATAAACCTGACCTGCGCTGGCCACTGTCGCTACACTTCCCGTAATTCCGTTTACGCTCATACTATCACCATTCCTTTCCGATACTCTATGTAGCGCCTATAGATACAGAATAACTATACCATATATAAAAACTTTTGTAAAGGGTAAATTTAATTTTTATGGTATTGTTTTATTACGTTTGGTTTGCTATTCTGTATAGTAGCAGTATCTATATCGGTATATGGGGGAAATATATGAGTGGTGCAGGATCCGAAGGGGGACTGGGTGCAAGGCGCCCTTTAAGCAGGGAGCAGATAGCACGGCGGACTGTCAGCAGGGAAGAGGTTGCCAGGTGGACTTCCGAGTTTAACCAGAATGATATAAAAAGGCTGCAGTACTGGGAAAGCAAGGAGACGGTGGATATTTCCGAACCGGGAGACCAGCATCTGATCTTTGCGGGAAAATGGGATATGTTTATGGCTAAAGTGTGGACGATAATAGATCCCAAGATACCCCACAAAGCATATATATTAAGACCTGAAAAAAACATAAAATACGAGCTTCATGAAAAGGACGGCATACTGCAGCGTTTCCAGTTCAGGGATGAAGTGCGTATCTACAACGATAAGGGACTTACGGCTGTGATCGAAGGCCGTGAGATGACGATATTTCAAAAAGGTGACGACGTGATAATCAAGATGGAAGACACAGCGTCCAGACCGATCCGGGCATAGCAGAATGGCTACATGGAACACAAGAGGGCTTCGGGGTTCGACCCTTGAAGAGATGATAAACCGGACCAATGAAAAATACAGAGAACAGAGACTCGCTCTCATTCAGAAGATACCTACGCCTATCACACCCATAGAGATGGATAAGGCAAGCCGGCATATAACCCTGGCCTATTTTGATAAAAAGAGTACGGTGGATTATATCGGTGCGGTACAGGGCATACCCGTATGTTTTGATGCAAAGGAGTGCAGCGGTACCACCTTTGCACTGCAGAATATCCACGAGCACCAGGTGGAATTCATGAAAGATTTTGAGGAACAGGAGGGTGTGGCTTTTTTTCTCATCCACTTTACGACGCTGGATGAGATGTATTATCTGAGATTTACGGAGCTGTACGGATTCTGGCAGCGTGCTGCGGAGGGTGGAAGGAAGAGTTTTAAGCGGGATGAGCTTGACCCGGATTTCTTTCTTCCCGGACACAGATCCATACTGGTGCCGTATCTGGATATGATAAATCTTGATATTTCAAGAAGGGGGTAGCATATGAACATTGATATTGCGGGGTTACAGGAACTGATCAGCGGGTCGGACAATATCGTTTTCTTCGGCGGCGCCGGTGTGTCGACGGAGAGCGGCATCAAGGATTTCAGGAGCGTGGACGGATTATATCATCAGAAGTTCAAGTATCCGCCCGAGATGATGCTCTCGCATACTTTCTATGTTTCCCATAAGAAGGAGTTTTTTGAGTTTTATAAAGATAAGCTTTTGGAATGCACCTGCGGACCTGATCCCGCAAAGCCCAATGCAGCTCACCTTAAGCTCGCGGAGCTGGAGGCAGCAGGAAAGCTTAAAGCTGTGATCACGCAGAACATAGACGGTCTGCATCAGGCAGCCGGGAGCAAAAACGTGCTGGAGCTTCACGGCAGTGTGCTTCGTAATTACTGCGAAAAGTGCGGGAAGAGTTTTGAGGCATCCTATCTGTATAATGCCGGCGGTATCCCGAAATGCGATAAGTGCGGTGGCGATATAAAACCGGATGTCGTGCTTTATGAAGAAGGACTGGATAATGATATAATGAGCCGTTCCGTGCGTGCGATAGCGGAAGCGGATATGCTGATAATAGGCGGTACTTCGCTTGTGGTCTATCCTGCGGCAGGACTGATAGATTACTACCGCGGCAGCAAGCTGGTGCTGATAAACAGGGACGAGACCGCGAGGGACAGCGTTGCGGATTATACGCTGCATGGGAATATCGGAGAAGTCTTTTCACAGATAAAGGTTGAGGTATGACAATGAATGGCTGGCTGGTAGTAAACGAATTTGTAATGACGGATAAATTCAATGAGCTGTTTTCGATGCTGTTTAAGGCTGCTATGGCCGAAGGCATAGAACTGACAAAACGCAGCAACTCCGAACTGTGGACCATGCTGGGTTCGTGTAATTACAGGTTCTATGATTTCTTTACGACAGGCTGTACTTTTGAAAAAGACGGCGCGTCGATGATGGTGTCGGCAGCGGACATAGGACTGGAGATGCCTGATTTCATACTGTTCTGGGATAAGGATATAAGACTTGCCTTTGAGCTTGAAAGACAGGGTATGAAGGTATTCAATTCCGCGCAGGCGATAGCAGATTGTGATGACAAGGCCGTGACTTTCCTCAAGCTCGCAGCGGCCGGGATAAAGCAGCCTGAGACTTATATATCTCCGAAGAAATTCCATACGGACGGACTGTTTGATAAAAAGTTCCTGGACATGGCAGGAAGCAGACTAGGCTTTCCCTGTGTGGTAAAGGAAAACTTCGGTTCCTTCGGACAGCAGGTGTACCTGGCCATGGACAGAAAACAGCTGGAGGAATTTGTGATAACACTGGGTGACAGACCATATATCATACAGGAATATATCTTTTCGTCAAAGGGACGAGATATCAGGCTGGAGGTTGTGGGCGATAAGGTAATTGCCGGAATGCAGAGGAGCAATCCCATGGATTTCCGTGCCAATATAACCAACGGCGGCAGCATGCAGCCTTATACACCAAACATAGAACAGGCCAGGATGGCGGTGGAAGCATGTCAGGCTCTGGGGCTTGATTTTGCCGGGGTTGACATACTGTTCGGACCCGGCGAAAAACCTCTGCTCTGTGAAGTGAATTCAAACGCACATTTTAAAAATCTCTATGACTGTACGGGAGTTAATTCCGCAGAGTACATCATAAGGTATATAAAGAGTAAGCTTTCATGAGGGCAGTTATCCTTTACCGGAAGGAGGATGCGGTAAAAAACAGAGGATATATAGAGCTCTTTACGCGTGAATTTGAAAAAAGGGGCGTCGGGCTTTCCTTAGTGTATACCGAAGATATGGAAATGCCCGGGCTGCCGGAGCTGGTGATAAACCGTTCGAGATCTCTTCGCGCGGCTTATTTTTTTGAAGAGCGCGGAGTAAAGGTATCGAATCCTCCGGAAATATGCAGGATAGGAAATGACAAGTTATACGCTTACGAACTGATGAAAGATAAAGGCATACCGCTGATGCGCACGTCACGTGATCCCGGGGATATCGGCCTGCCCTGCGTGATAAAGACTGTTGACGGTCATGGAGGAGACGAAGTATTTCTTGTAAACAGTGTGGCGGAACAGAAGGCTGTTTTGAAAAAACTAGCGGGCAGGAAGCTTTTGTTTCAGGAAGTATGCGACACTCCCGGCAGGGATCTGCGCATATACATTGTAGGCAACCGCATCGTTGCAGGGATGATGAGAAGCTCCGATAATGATTTCAGAAGTAATTACAGTCTCGGAGGAAAAGCCGAAAGGCATAAGCTTACCGAAGAAGAGGAAATGATCGCGATGCAGGTGATGGAAGGCATGACTGTTGACCATGCAGCGATAGATCTGATATACCACAGGGGGCATCCGGTCTTTAACGAACTGGAGGATGCTGCGGGATCGCGCATGCTGTATGCGAATACCGATATCAATATAGTAAAGCTGTATGCAGACCATCTGATGAGGAATATATGAATTACATTGTTTTTGATCTGGAATGGAATCAGCCGGAAGACGGCTTAAAAACCGAAGACAGAGTACTGCCTTTTGAGATAATAGAGATAGGTGCCGTAAAGCTGAATGAAGAGCTGGATGCGGTATCGGAATTTAATATGCTCATAAAACCGCAGGTGTACCACAGCATAAACTGGCGTATCAGGAAGATGCTCGAATTGAAACCGGGTGAACTGGAAAAGGGGACGCCGTTTCCCGAGGCAGCCGGAAAATTCCTTGAGTGGTGCGGAGAGGATCATGTATTCTGCACCTGGGGCTCGCAGGATCTGACGGAGCTGCAGCGAAACATGAATTATCACGGCCTGCCCGATCTGAGCGATAAACCGATCAGATACATGAACGTGCAGAAGATGTACGGAGTCATGAACGGGATACCGTCGCAGACAAAGGCATTGGAAAGTGCGGTAGATGCACTGGGGATAGAAAAGGATGTGCCTTTTCACAGGGCATATTCGGATGCATATTATACCGCAAAGATACTGAAACTTATTCCTGAAGAAATACGGAGAAAGTATAAGGCATATGATGTATATCATCTTCCGAAGAACAGAAAGACGCAGATAAAGCTCAAGGAAGGAGAGAAGCAGATAGTGATATCCACTGCGTATCCCACAAAGGAAGCGCTGATGGATGACGGCATATTTACGGCTCTCAATTGTGTGAAATGCAGCGGCAAGGCAGTGAAGCAGAAGATAAGATGGCACAGCTTCAACCAGAGAGTATACGATGCGGCAGGCAAGTGTAAGGAACACGGTTACCTTGCATCCAGGATAAAGATAAAACACAGTGATGCCGGCGATGTATACGGCGAAAAGGCCACCCGCTACATCACCGAAGAAGAATTTCTCGAAATGCGCAAATCCCTCACCAAACACAAGGATTGACGAGGGGCCGTTTCTTCTGTCTTCGTCATATTATCTCATACGACACATTCCGCAGGCATTAAGATCCTGCTAAATCGTACCGCACGTAAGCTCAAACATCGAAGCAAAACTATCCCCGGACTCGCAACGTTCTCTTCGAGAAGTTGCTGCGCCCGGGATATGCTTCTCGTTTTCGCTAAGTGCTCCACTAAGTCGCAGGATCTTAATCGCCTGCGGTCTGTGTCTGTTTGAGCATTGTTTGGGGACGGAAGAAAATCATCTTACCGCGCACACTAAGGGCTTTATCTTCTGTCGGCGCTGTTTCTTTCGCTCGGTTTTAGTCAGATCGTTCAGCTGTTTGTTCAGGTGGAAGATATTTGATATCTGTTCTTCTGCCTTGACAGCTATCAGACCTTCGCGGTTTTTTCGAGCGCGTGGTATACCTGGTAGCCGTCTGTGACGAGTGTTCCGTTGTAATCCTTTAGAAAAGGTGGACTACAGAGCGTTGGAAGAACAAGAGAATATACGAGACTTGATAAATGTATGCGCGAGGACATTGCTCAGCTGGTTCTGGTTTATGGGCGCAGGAGAGTTGGAAAGACTTTTCTGATAAACCAATACTTTGGGAATAAATTCGCCTTTAAGCTGACCGGTGCATATAATAAGCCTAAAACTGACCAGTTGGAGGCGTTTATAAACGAGCTGAATCGAAAAACGCATAAGAAAATGCCTGCACCGAAGAACTGGACGGAGGCTTTTGAACTATTACGGGAATACATTGAAAGTTTGGATCCCGAGAAAAAATGTGTTGTTTTTTTTGATGAGATGCCGTGGC
>JAIKYA010000053.1 GCA_024683645.1 Lachnospiraceae bacterium | reverse complement strand
GATCTTAAGGATGTGTGCAGGAGAGCCGACATACTGGTGGCTGCAGTCGGAAAGCCGAAGATGATAGACGGCTCCTATATAAAGGACGGTGCAGTGGTGATCGATGTAGGTATCCACAGGATGGAGAACGGAAAGCTCTGCGGAGATGTTGATTTCGACAGCGCAGCCGATAAGGTGAGCATGATCACTCCCGTGCCCGGAGGTGTAGGGCCCATGACTATCGCGATGCTGATGAAGAATTGTGTGGAGGCGGCAGAGGCTCGGAGCGTATGATCTGTTCAAAATGCGGTGCCAAACTGGAAGAGGGCAAGCTGATCTGCGAAAACTGCGGAGCGGATATCCAGCTCATACCTTCTTTTGAACCGGAAATAGAAAATGAGATACAGGGCAGCCTTCCCATTCCCGATCTGGATGACGATGAAGAGACCGGCGATGAGATCTACGATGAAGACTCAGATCCGGATGCTTATTACGAAGAAGATGCGGAAGAGGATTACGGAGAAGAGTGGGACGAGGAGCAGGAGTTTGACGAGGAATACGATTACGAACTCCTGGATGAGCTGGATGATTTTGAGGATGACGAAGGCGATGTCTTAAGACATATAGCCATGGCAGTGCGCCAGAGCAGGTTCAGACCGCTCTATATCGGCATAGGAGCACTGCTCATCGTTGCCGTGATCATATCGGGCGTATATATCACGGGTATGATCATACATGACAACTCTTCGGAGTATCAGGCAAAGATGGGTATGGAAGCCTTTGATACAGGCAATTATGAGGCGGCGATCATCTATATGGACAGGGCGCATACTCTGGATTCGAGTGATTCGGATATCACTTACAAGCTGGCTGAATGTTATCTGGCTGCCGGACAGGATGAGAATGCCCTCGGAATGCTCTGGGAGCTGGGAACTACCCAGGCATACCAGCTGATACTCGGATATTACATAAAGAACGAGGATTTTGACCAGGCCGCAAAGATACTGGCAGAATGCAATGACGAGAACGTCGTTTCCCAGTATCAGCAATACATGGCCAATCCGCCCGCTTTCAGTGAAGCAGAGGGAAGCTATGAGGAGAAGGTGACGCTCAAGCTTTCTTCAAATGCAAACGGTACCATCTACTATACGATGGACGGAAGCACACCCGATAAGAACAGCGAGATTTATACCACGCCCTTAAGCCTTGAGCGCGGAGTATATGAGATAAGGGCGATCTTTGTCAACGAGTATGGCATGACTTCGGATGAAGCATACGGAAAATATACAATAAATCTGGATGTGCCCGATCTGCCTTACGTTATGCCGGCGGGAGGCATATTCCTGAAACCCGAGATGGTGACTGTAAAAAGCATACCGGGATGCAGCATATATTATACTACGGATGATTCCGATCCTGATCTTTCTTCGAGTGAGTACAAGGGACCGGTGCCCATACCGCTCGGCCACTCTACCATGAAATTCGTGGCCATAAACAAAGACGGTGTGGCCGGTGAGATATGTGAGAGGGAATATACACTGAACATCGCTAGCGTAGTGGATACAAACACCATACCTGTACTGCTTTCACAGTATAATTACAATACCGAAAAGACTGTGGACATGCAGGGACATATCAGCAAGAATACTTCACAGCGCATCACTTACAGCGTGACAAGCGCCATAGCCATAAAGGACGGAACTTATTTCATCGTGACCGAGTATTCGGTGGACAAGGATGATGTGAGCATGAAGACGGGCTCCTATTATCTGGTTGATGTTATGAGCAGTGAGATATACAAGGCGGAAGTTGACGAGGATGACAACTCTCTTTCGCTCGGAGATAAACTGGAACCCGAGAAGTACCTTCTGGTTCCGGGAAGTATAGTGCCCTGATGCTTAACGTGGATATACTTTGTGTCGGTAAGATAAAAGAAAGATATCTTACGGATGCCATAGACGAATACAGAAAACGGCTGGGTTCCTATCTGAACCTGAATATGATCGAGGTAAAGGATGAGAAGACGCCGGATAAGGCTTCGGAAAAAGAAGAGGAGCTGATACTTGCCGCCGAAGGAGAGAGACTTTCGAAATATATCGATGAGCGGGCCTATGTCATAGCCATGGCGGTGGAGGGAAAACAATACGATTCACCTGCTTTTTCAAGGCTGATCGAAGACATACAGATGGAACACTCAAAGATACAGTTTGTGATAGGAGGTTCCCTCGGTATAGAAGATCCGATAAAGAAAAGGGCGGATGAGCTGATCAGTTTTTCAAAGATGACTTTTCCGCACCAGCTGATGCGGGTGATACTTTTAGAACAGATATACCGAGCCGAGAAGATCATGAAAAGGGAGCCTTATCATAAATGATGAGGACTCAGCAGGATTCACGGAGTCCCTTCGGATAAAGGTTTTTCAGCCGGTCGCGGTCGGTACGGCCGCCGCCCAGGCAGAAGCCCCTGTACATAACGGGAACATAGGCTTTGTTGGGAATTTGTCCGTGAGGCAGGTTGGAAAGATCAAGCTCAAGTCCTTTGATATATGCAGCGGCCATTTCCGGATGAGCGGAAATATCCAAAGCGGCCCCGAAATACTTATAGCCAGCTTTAAAGAGCTGATGATGGGGAACGGGGCGGTCAGGCTTTGAAGCGGGATCGAGTATCTGCACTCCGGGCATGGTGATGCCGCGTGAAGGCAGGGATATACAGCCGGCGGGAGTAAGCCAGAGCCTGTGTTTATCATCTTCGAAGATCCTTGCTTTATCAAGGGTAACATAGGGAGCCAGAGCTGCAAGAAGCTTTAGCGCATTCGGTGAAATGGGCGGTCTTTTTTTGGATATAAGAGCGGGCGCTTCACCGGCAGGTTTTCGGAAATAAGCCATGAACTGGCCCTCGCCTTTTTGCAGATGAGGGTAGCA
>JAIKYA010000023.1 GCA_024683645.1 Lachnospiraceae bacterium | reverse complement strand
ACGCGGTATCTATCAATGCATCCTTTCCGTCCGCATCCTTATCAAAGCTCAGCGTGTTCGTATCCGGATCAAACTCAGCATGTCCGCTCTTTATCGGGATGTCTGTCATGTTTTTCTCCGTCACACGTACATCTCCGACATACAGATCGTATTCATCGTTAATTTCAGCTATGACCACTTCTTCGCCGCCATCGATCATGACACCCGTATGATCCGTCTCCTCCGGATATATCCGCATACCGCTGTCGATCGTAACATCAGCCCCGTAGGTATAAACGGAATATATGGTTTTACGAAAAACTGCATTTCCACCACTGAAGACCACGTCAGTTCCCCATGTCTCAATGCCATTTCCGTCCTTGGCCTCTATATCGATATCCGCATCAATGATCAGTTTCCTATAGCCTCCCTCCGCATATATTCCATAATAGACCTCCCCATCACTTCTATCGTCGCACTTTATTTTTACCGTACCTTTTATGGTAAGATCACGCTTATCTATTGTTATAGCTGCATAATTCCGACTTTCGGATCCAAAGATATAAAGCTCCTGATCTATAAAAGCATCATTTCCTTTATCATCCTTGCCGAAAGTCAGGGTATTCGTATCCGGGTTAAATTCTGCATGTCCCCGGGTTATGGGAATATCCGTAAGATTCTCCGACGTAACTACTTTGCCTCCGACAGCCAGTCCATAGTCTCCGAGATCTACCTCATCATCATAATACTGTCCCCTCTCCTCACTTATGCTCTCCTGCTCATCATCCGCAGCAGCACTTACCCATGCCGCCGTCTCAGGCGCCATACCTATGAGCAGCACTATGCTCATAAATAAAGCAGCCAGCCGTCTTTTAAGTGTTTTTTTATTCATCTTTGCCTCCATTACAAATGTGGCACGGGGGGGGCTTTGCCCCCCATGCCGTTGTTTTTTATTTTGCTGCTGTCACCGTAACCCAGCCGGTGTAGTTCTTTGCTCCCTTCACCTTTACTTTAAGAGTTGCGGCATCGGGATTCTCAAGTGTATAAAGCTTCTTACTGAGTTTCTTTAGCTTATCGCTCTTTGCATCGGTTCTGGCCTTTACACTCTTTAATCCTTTGAGCTTTCCGTCCTTTACATTCAGGCTGCCGTCCTTCTTAAGCTTTGCATGTACCTCTACAGGTTCGAGCGATACCATCGAAGCCTTGTTGATGGAAAACTTCACAGGATTTTTCTTAAGTGCCTTATTGACTGCTTTTACCAGTTTCTTCAGATCCTTCTCCTGCTGCTTCGTGATCACGCCCTTCTTTACAAGTTTCGACTGCAGAGCAATCTTTGCATAGAAACTTCCCTCGCCTGCGTTCCTGCTCTTTCCGACGTAGCTTAGTTTAAAGATATCCTCCGCCTTCTTTCCGCTGATGCCCGCAGCATTAAGGACATTGCCGAGATCGGTCTTATACTCCAGTTCATCACAGTTGTCAGGAGTTATGGCCTTTCCGGTATATGTTACGGCATCGATATAGTTCATCGAAATACTTACACTGACTTCCTTGGTCTCTCCCTTGGGCCCGATCTTTACGCTCCCGGTAGTTACCTTCGTATCCTTCACTTCCGGAATCTTATAAGCTGCCAGGTCTTCGGGTGATATCCAGGTTCTCTCAGCCGTATCGTCCACACGCTCGGGACTGACGATCAGCTTACACGAAGCTGCATAGCCGCCATCCTTTGATGTGACCGTTATGGTAGAGTATCCCGGCTTAATACCATGCACATTACCCTTATCATCTACAGTTGCAACCTTTTCATTGCTGCTTGTGAAGCTCACTGTCTTATCCGAAGCATTCTCGGGTGTGAAGCTTACGGTAAGTGCCTTTGTCTCACCGGTCTTAACGCTAAGGTTTGCACTTACTGCTATGGCACTTAACTTAACAGCTTCTTCGGAAGCTTCGGGGTCCGTTTCTTCCTCCGCTTCTTCCTCCGCTCTGATCACTGCCTTCTTTGCCGTATTGCCGTCCTTATCGCATAAGGCATATCTGTAATAAGTATTTCCTTCAACTTCAGCGAATTTACCTTCTTCGGGCTCTGCTATGATCACGTCTGAAAGCTTATAGGCTTTTCCTCTTGAAACTACCGCTCCCCAGGTATTTCCTTCCGCCTCCAGGCTGCCGCCGCTTATCTCTGCTTTGTCTTCGCCTCCGTGTGCTATCCAGAGACCTGCCTGATTACCCTTAAGTTTAAGTTCTCCTCCGCTGATCTTTAAGCTGTCATTGATCCTGATACCGAGGCTCCAGCTGTTTTCGGATGTTGCCTCCGCATTGATCACGCCTCCGCTCACCTCAAGATGTCCTGCGACTATTCCGTGGTTATTCGTCAGGATATTTATCTCGGCATCCGTCTTCAGAGTCTTTCCCGGCCATACATTTATACCGTTTCCTGCATTATCATCTGCCAGTGTCACTTTTCCCTTTATGGTAATATCTTCACCGCTTGCGATCATGATCCTGCTGCTGCTCCATGTACCGTTTATCACCGGCTCATTTAAGCTCAGGGTCTTCGTTGAGGGATCATATACTGCCCTGCGTTCAGCGTCGTTGCAGATATTATCTTTATTTGCTTCTGTCACGGGAGTTGAACCCAGCCAGAGCTTATAAGGGTGTTCCGTCCACTTCGCATAAAGCGTCATATCATCATTGACTGTTTCATTTGCAATATGGAATCTGTCTGTCAGTCCTTCATCGGTATACCAGCCTCCGAATATCCACCCCATCTCAAACGGATCTGCAGGCTCCTTCGCTCTGCTGCCCTTATTCACTGTCTGTGCCTTTACGTTATTTCCGTGTCCGTTCATCTCAAATGTTACTGTCTTAGGCTCTGAGCTTTTCACCCAGCCTGCATAGATGGTAGTGCTGTGATAAAGAACAGTCGAAAAATCAAACTCATTGATACATGAAGCTTCCTTATACCACCCCGTAAAGATCCATCCTTCTGCTGTCGGAGCAGGAGACGGTCTGGAAACCGTACCGCCTGTGGCTGCTATCTGCTGCGTGGCGACCTGTGTTCCGTGCTCCTGCATATTGAAGCTTACAAGATAGGGCTTCTCTGCCACTGCTGCATCAAGTGCCAGTTCTGCTTCAGTCACTTCGGATGCCTGAGTAGATCCCTTAGGCACTACCTTGTATGGATTCGTATAAGGATTATCCTGTGCCTGGATTATCAGACCGTTTTCGGGTTTAATGACCTTTATATCATCCTTGTTCACAAAAGTATTGGCTTCTATCGCACGCTTGCCCTTTGTACTGTTTAGCTTCACATAGACCGATCCGCCTTCCTGTATCTCAAAGGTATTGGAGATGATTCCCTTGGTTTCCTCAAATACGGCTCTGGAAGTATCTACCTCTATCCTTCCTTTTGTCTCGATGTTTGCATTTATCGTACCGTAGACTGCAAGACGGATAAAACTGCTCTCATCGAGCTTTACCTTTCCCGTAGTCTTGTTTACGAGGACAAGATTTCCCTGCATATACAGTCGCGCATCATCAAGTGTCAGCGCCCCCGCCTTTATCACAAGAGCATCTTTATCTCCGGTACCGTCATCGTCTATCGTTATCTCTCCTGTAAGTGTAAGTGAGCCCGAGCTTATTTCCGCGTCATAGATCATACAGCCGCCTGCGGCTTCACATACGATATTAAGACTGTCGGCAGAGCTGAGCTTTCCGAGCGATACAGTTCTGTCCGTTCCTTTATCCCTTACCGTTAATGTCTTTGTGGCACTGTTATATACCGCATAGCCGTCTTTTGCAGGTATATTGTTTTTATTTGCGCCTGTTACCTTTACTCCGTTCAACGACAGTTTGCAGTCGGTTGTGATGAGTACGGAATTCGCAATATTTCCGTTCTCCTGTATAAGCGTACAGGATGTACCGTCCCGGTTGATGTTCTTTTCATTTGAAAGATTTCCTTTATCAGGAGTGATGATAGCTATACCTTCCCCTAAGCTGATCTGTGACGTGACATCAGCTGCATAAGGAAGATCTATGGCCGCCGTTGCGTTAGCCGGAAGCTCTATATTAAGCCCCGCATCCCCGCCTATTTTCACTCCGCCGAGATTGCTGTCATCAGTGTAAATACCTCTGTCGTAATTACCGTATATTTCAAGCGAGCCCTGTATATCTGGGGCCGA
>JAIKYA010000016.1 GCA_024683645.1 Lachnospiraceae bacterium | reverse complement strand
AAAATCACAGCCGCCTCTGTCAAGGACTCTGTATTTCAGAACTTTCCCTTCATATTTTCCATAATACACAAAGCTTCCCTTCCAGGGATCCTGATCCGAAGCGGGCACTACGGGAGACGCCATATCCCAGGTACCGAGCATTGTGTTCTCCAAAGTCTTCTCCACAGGGATATCCGCACCGTCCGGCTCTTCCTCCGGAACCTCTTCATCACCCGGCTCATCCGTTTCCTCAAGCTCTTCGGTTTCATCGGCTGTCCCGTCTTCTTCAACAGCTTCAGCGTCCTCATCAGTTCCGGTTTCATCGACTGCTTCAGTTTCTTCCACTGCTCCGGCCTCTTCAGCTGCTCCGGCCTCTTCGGCCATCTCAGTTTCTTCATCAGCCGCAAGCACGGAAAAACCTGTACCCGCAATCTCGCCGGTACCCAGGATCAGCGTAAGCAGCGCTGCCAGAAAATGTCTTGTTCTGTACTTTTTTTTCATAAGTCCCTCCTCATTTTTGTTTATGTTCCCGTTCTGTCACTGTCACTGATGACCAGACCGACAGCTCTTGCATTGACCGCCAGCTCTATCCTCGACTTGAATCCCGTCTTCTCCATCATGTTCTGGATATGCCTCTTGACGGTATTGGCGGAGATATTCAGCTTTTCCGCAATCTCTTCGTTGGTCTGGCTGGCGGTAAGCTCCCGCAGTATCTCGATCTCACGCTCCGTAAGATCCGTCCTCGATATCCTGCCGAAGGCTACCCTGGGCGGCTCCGAAGGATAGACTGACTCACCCTTCATGGTACGCTCCATGATCTCCGTCAGGCTGATCTCGTCATATTCTTTGTACCAGAAGCTCTCTATGCCGGCCTCCCTGGCCTCCCGTTCCCAACCGGTTTCCGAAGTGGATGTTGTAAGGATTATCTTTATCTCCGGACGCTTTTCCTTGATGATCTTTGCCGCGGTCAGGCCATCTATGCCGTCCTGCATCATCACATCCAGGATCAGCAGATCCGGATCATGTCCGTCTACATAGTCCACGGCCTGCTGTGCACTTCTCAAACCGGCCTCCAGTTCAAAACCGGCAGACGCACGAACATACATCTCGAAGAATCCCCTCGAGATGTTCTGATCATCAACCACTACAACTTTTATCCTATTCCCGTTATTCATAATTGAAATTGTAACAGATGAAAAGATAACGGGGTATCCCCCATTCGTACCATTTTTTGAATTTTGAAATGTAAAGATTTTCGCTAAAAATACATGTGCAGCACAAAAACAGGCTCGGCATCGATCTTCATGCTGCCGCCTGCGGCCTCGACATCACGCCTTAGCGAAAGCAGGCCTCCGGATTCGGTGATCTCGCCCTTCGGCGGAGCACCGTTGTTTGTAATAGCAATTGCAAGCGCATGTACTCTTTCCTGCGCTTCCGTTTTGCCATCCGTTATTTCAACCGTGACCGTATCTCCGCCGGCATGCTTGACGGCGTTGGCTGCACACTCAGTTACAGCCCGCCCCAGGAGCTCACGAGCAGCGTCATCCTTCGGGACTTCCCCGCAGATCGTGACTGTAACGCCAATGCTGCCGGCCAGAGCTACAGCCCGGGAAATAGCATCTTCCTCCCCTGTATATGGCTCGGATTCCTCTCCCATAAGAAAGCTGTTCATCTGCCTGGTCGCCATATACACCAGCTCCGGATCCGTCGCGTCCTTATGCCGGATATAATGGCGTCCCATCAGGAGTACCTGCCCCAGCTGGTTGTGCAGCGCGGCTCTGGCATCCGCCTCTTCCTGCGAAATGAACATTTCGGCCGAGAGTTCGGTCGCATTCTTCATCCTTCGCTTAATGTCCAGCAGATGCTCGTTTTTTTCTTCCAGTTCATCGATGATCCTGTACCGGTCGCTCACATCCATTGCCGTGATGCGCTCATAGGTCCCGCCGTCAAGCACAAAGCTCTCCTTTTCAAAAAGGATGGTACAGCCCTCCAGACGAACAAGAACGCCGCCACCCTGCTCTTTCCCTGTTTCCGTGATCCTTTCCCAGAATTTCCCCGCATCTTTCAGGATCTCGGAAGTGAGCGCCCTGCAAAGCTCGTTTATCCTGATGTTGGCCAGACGCACAATACCATCCGGGCTGCTGATCAGTATACCTTCGGGAAGACTGTCCAATGCCTGCTTTATGGAGTCCTGCGTCAGATTCTGTTTCCGGTAGCTTAATGCATCCCGGCTGCACAGCAGTAAAAGAACTCCCAATACCACTTCGACCAGAGCATAACAGATATACGGAAGCTCAAAGAGCATTTTCTCAAACGCAAAGAAAGCACGGATGCCGGAATTACCCACATTACGGATAGTAAAGCAGTCCATCAGAATAAAAAACAGACAGAAGGCAAGAAACAGGTTCAACGCTGCAAACAAAGTCGTTTTCCTTCCGCGGGCATCAAAGACGGCACGCAGGAGTATCGTAATGGCACCGGCCAGAAGAACGAGCGCCACCGTACAGATAACATACCAGGGAGCGGTATCGGTTATCGCATCAAGTCTGATCATCTCACACCCCCTCCCGCAGCTCTTCTCTTTATGGTAAAAAATAACAGGCCGTCGCTTTCCACGCAGGTTACGGGAAGGACCGCATCTGGCAGCTCTATGGTTTCCGGTGCCTCCATTGCCACACGGATACCCTCCGGTATGATCGATACCGTCATCCCGCTAAGCACGGGAATATAGGCTTCGATCAGGGTTTCGAAGGTATCGTACAGCTCGTGGATATCGGAAAGCGGCAAGCTTGAGTACTCCTCCCCTATGGCGGCCGCATCTATGCCGCAGCAGTTCAGAAAACGTGCGGACTCGGACAGTGCCAGAAAGAGTTCGCGGTTCTTTTCCAGCAGCGACTCTTCAGAAAGGAGAAGCAGATTGGTCTTACGCTTCGAATAGGCATTATACACACAGACCTTTCCCAGTGCGTACGCAAAATCCTCTGCATCAGGCTGCGTCGCCTCCAGGAGTTCACAGATCTTTTTCTGCTTAGGCGCTATGGCTGCACCAATCTTCTTATATACCAGCTCCTGCGCTTCAAGCTTCGCTTTCTGTTCCTTCAGCTGCCTCTCCAGCGCGATCAGATCGTTTTCCTCACTCAGCACCGCATTTGCATCGGCAAGTCGTCTCTGTTCCTTATGAAGCTCACTCTCATCCTCCGTCCAGAAAGTGTATCCCGCACGGATCTTCATACACATAAGCCTTGTATCTTCATCGAGATACACAGGTTCCTTTTCTGCCGATGCAAGGTTTTCTTTCGATGCCGGTACCGGAGAAGAGCTGGCGTAAACAGTATCCAGGCCCGGCCCGGTGATAAGCACCGGTGTGCTCAGGCTGTGAAAAAAGCCTGCATAATTCTCATTATAAGGGATAAGTCTGCTGCGGATGCAGCATTCCAGGATCAGGAGCATGGAAAAACAATCGATATCAACACCGCTATACATCCTGGCTGTATTCAGGCGGTCTATCACTAACGAAGTGAAAAGCTTGGCAGAGATCCAGAACAAAATGGCAAATACAAGAAGAGTAACAAGTTTTTTATCCCGTTTCCTCATGATTGCAAAGAGCACGATCAGTCCGGTGACCAGCAATGCTATGATCCATGCATACAGCAGAAAAAAGCCGGGGCCCCAGGTGTATGTGGAGCTGGTCATATCAAACAGCGCCGGTACAACCTTTGGGCGGTACACAAAGCCATGCAGGTCATTAGTGACCGGCAATACCATAAGGGCACATCCGGCGATGAGGATCCAGCGGGTCAGATGCCTGTGGAAAGGCCGGTCTCCGGACAGCCTTACTGCCGTGATCAGAAAAAGCGTCGGTATCATGATCCGCGGGATAAAATAAAGATAAGTCACATAACGGGCCGGGACAGCGCTGTTCACAACGATGCGGTACTTGAACACTCTCATCATCAGAAACACGGCGATAAAAAAGCCGGCCGCATAGATATAGGAACGGGTCCTTGTCTTCATAAGTCTCCCGCTCACCGTATGCATCCAGAAAATGACAAGCCCCAGCAGCAGGCTTGCATTCATACAGAACATCAGTGTATTAAAAAAAGCACTCCCTGTCCTGGAACACAAATAACAGATCCCTGCCAGCAGGAAAACACCGACGAACGTGATCGTGGTCTTATGCTTTATTTTTTTCCGCTTTTCCTGCATGCCCCCTCTCAGCGCCTCCTGCACCGGATTATACCGTATATCCGGTCCGTCCGCAAATTATATCTGCCTCATATCCTCCAGAACTCAAACAATTCCCAGTATACGATACCGTATGTACTTATGGCCAGCGTTATCAGCGTCATAATGTTTCGGACTTTTGAAATGCCGCTTCGGGAATAATTCTTTATTCCATAAATGAACAAGGTAATATTAGCTATAAGCAGTACAAATATCGGAACGAATAATAGCCTCAGCGTTTCTATCCCCAGGAAAGGCGTCTGTTCAAACACTAATTGAACTATCACGCGGTACATCACGACAACGGGTATAAGCTGTATGCCTGCAGATATCATGCTCCATAATGCCAGCCTGCTCCTTCTGTGCCACAGTACTTTAAAAACGGCAATAATGAATAAAATGGCTGACAGTAATAATGACAGAATATACACGGCGATCGAGATGACATCCGAAAGTATATCTCCCGTTTCCCTTACAATAAGATCCGATTGGCCGGCTTCCAGCCTGCTGATACCGTTTTCATCTGAAAGCGTATACATTGTATGCACTACCTGCTCCGGATCTGCAGTTATAGGTTGTATCCCAAATACTCTCTGCAGCTTAAGCGGGCCGATATATACCGCCCGTGCATCCTGTACTATGCCTTTAAGCTCAGGGAGATATCCCTCATATCTTTCAAAAAGCAGTTCCGGTAATCCGTTAACAAAATTGCTTTCATCATGCTGGTTCGTCATCAGCGTGATACAGATCCCGTTTTCAATATCCAACCATAATGCCGAGGAGCAGCCGACGGTTTCGCCCAGATGACCTATCACCGTTCCTTTCATAAATACGTTATAACATAAACCGTGAAAGCTTCTGCCGACGCCGATATCGCCATAGTGATCTGTAGGCGTAAACAGTTCCCTGTGTGTTTCGGGCTTTTTAAACAACACTGAATTCTCATCAAGAAGCGCCCGGGTAAATTTCTGCATATCCCCCATAGTTGACATGCATGCGCCTGCCGGGTAGCAATAGCAATAATAATCCCCGTATGAAAGGACTTCCCCGCAAAGATCATCAGAATAGGTCTTTAATTCCTTTCGCTTATCCTGTACCCATTCATTATCCGAAGCATCCGGCAGGATCGATGTATGCTCCATACCCAGAGGCACGAAAACATTCTCACTGACATACTCCTCATAAGGCATACCGCTGACACGCTCAACGATATATGCCGCCAGCGCCGCTCCCCAATTGCTGTAAGAAGCTATCGTTCCCGGCTCATATACCTGGACCGGCTCCGTACATTTAAGCCACTCCTCCAGTGACTTAAGCTGTTCCTTGGAACCTGCCCACACGAAAGGTACCTCATCAAAGCCCGCCTTGTGATTCATAAGATCTGTAATGGTGACGGACTTGTCGTATTTAAGCCTTGTGAGGAATCCCTCCGGCAGGTATGTGCGGATGTCCTCATCAAGATCTATAAGCCCTTTCTCTTTTAGCTGCATGACACATACCCAAATCTGTATTTTTGATATGGAGCCCCACTCCATGACAGTTTCATCATCAACCGGAATATGATTTTCCATATCAGCATATCCGAAATATCCCGCATAGATCTCACCGTTACGATCCGTGACGGACACCATAAGTCCCGCCATAGTTTCCTGATTCTCTTCAACAAAAGCTTCTATCCGCTCTCCGATGTCCGCAGATCCGTCCGGTTCCGCCGCCCGTGAGATAACGGGCATACAGAATACGATCATCATGACCGTCATCAGCAGCAGTGTCATTGTTTTACGTAAATGATAATTTTTCATAATAAAAAAGACCGCCTTTCTTTACGTTTGAAAAGATCTTATCATGGCAGTCTTTTAACCGGCATATCACCGTCTTAAATCCGTCTTAAATCTGAGGCCGCGGGACGCTAACTATTTATCTTTGGTGATAATGATAAGCCACCTGCATCCGCCTTCATCTCCGGTGTAGGAAATATCGCCGGCGTGCAGCGTGACTATCTGACGAACGATAGCGAGACCCAGCCCGCTTCCGTCACGGTTTGATGAAGCTATATCTGCCCTGAAAAAAGGCAGAAATATCTTGTCTGTATATTCCGCAGGGATACCGATACCGTTATCAGCTATTGTTATCTCAACTGATGACTCCTTATTCTCAACGCCGATCATGATTTTTGTGCCTGCAGCATTATACTTCAACGCATTTTCAATAAGGTTATCATATACTCTTCTAAAAAGCTCTTTGTCTATGCTGACGATCAGCTCATTTTCAGGAACTGCAAGCTCATATCCAAAGCCTTTTTCCTCAAATACCGGAATATACTCTGCGATGATCTGCCTTGTGTATTCGCAGATATCAGTGCGCTCTGTATTGGGTTTAAAGCCTGCACTTCCAAGCTTTGAATACATGAACAGCGAACGCAGGATATTGTTCGACCGCACAGAATTATCATGTATGCTTTGCAGGTACTCACGCTGTTTTTGAATATCAACATCCTTTGAAAGCAGCATTTCGCTGTATCCCTGTACACTTGCAAGAGGCGTTTTCAGGTCGTGGGAAATCTCTGAAACCAACAGCATACGCTTCTCTTCCTCACTGTGAAGAAGCTCCTCTCTGGCCTTTATCTCGTTTGCTGTACGCTTGGAAAAATGTATCACAAATGCCGCGACCGCTACGAAATATGCAGAAAAAGGCAATAGAAATCTGATGAAAACAGCGATAAAATCTTCAGCCTCGGGATTAAAAAACAGCGCCAATGATATCGTTACCGCCACCGGCTTTCTCATAACAAGCCAGTATCCGTCACTGCCACTTTGGTAAGCAATATCATATTGGTAGCCGTTCATTCCATCTATATCTATCAGGAAATGAGTCCATTCTTCCTCTGAAAATGCTGCTTTATTCCATATCGGATTTCCTCCGAGCAAAGTTACTTTCAGATCTTTGCCCACGATCATGGCGCTCCCGCCATCAGCAATGTAATCCGAAACATCAACATCTTTAGCCTGAGATGTGATCCTTTCCGCCGCAGAAATACGCCTGACAGTTTTCGGCTGATATGCATGCATAGATATAAATAACAATAAAAGAGGCAGTAGAGACAATCCTATCGTCACAACCGCAAAAAAGAAAAATCTTTTTATCAACAGCGTACGTGTATTGTGTCTTGTGTTTATTTCCATGGTCCTATATTATTGATCTGCATTTAGATCCGCTTCTGAATCTTTAATGAAACCTGTATCCTATACCGACAAGCGTATCGATATGCTTATGTTCATCATCATCTATTTTAGACCTCAGATGCGAGATCTGCACCATTATCGTGTTGTCATCATACACATATTCATCCTGCCACACGGCCTGATAGATCTGCTTTTTTGTCACGACCCTGCCGGTATTCACAGAAAGGTACTTAAGGATATGATACTCTTTGGCATTAAGGCTTATGGTTTTTCCGTTCTTTTCGATAATACCGTTAGCAAAATCCATTCTGAGATTGCCAACAGTCACAACATCACCGATTGAACCGCTTTTTTTTATGTGGCGTTTCTGCACCTCTATCCTGGCCAAAAGCTCATTCAGGCTCCAGGGCTTCACAAGATAGTCATCAGCCCCAAGCCTCAGGCCGCTGACTTTGTCGGTCTCATCACCTTTGGCTGTCAGGAATATAACCGGCATATCCGATGATTCACGTATTTTAGTCAAAAGCGAAAAGCCGTCCATACACGGCATCATCACATCAAGCAATGCCATGTCAGGTGCTTCGCTTATAAACTTATCATACGCCTCCCTGCCATCGGACGCAGCTGTTACCGTATATCCTTCCCCCGTAAGCTGTTCGTACAAAAGCTTACGCAGATCTTTATCATCTTCTGCGATCAGTATCTTCAAATTTCTCACCTCTTCTATGAGCAAATGCACATATATCCGTAATAATATACCAACTCACCCCTCAAAGCAATCATTGTCTCCAAAACAAAACCGGCGGCTTTCTCAAGCCGCCGGATAAAATCCTGTATATACACATCTATTATTTTACAAAAATGACTTTTGAATCTTCCAGCTCATCATAATCCCCGTTAAAGTTTTCTCCTTTTTTATGCCCTGTACGATCGCTCCATGCGAGATAAACTGCAAAATTGTTTCCGTTATCGCTTACCTTGGCACAGGGAGCTAGACCTATGCCGCCGCTGCCCGGAGTGGACTTAAAGCCTTGTGCTGTATTTGCTGTAGCCCACGGATTATATCCAAGTGTCTCTGTTACAGACCGGACAAATTCACAGTTTAACCATGCCCCTCCATAAGCTCCCGAATAAAGATGTATATCTTCACCGGGATTTGTAAACTCCTTTATCCAATCCTTACTCTTATCATCTGCGCTTAAAACATTCGGATCAGCCAGTGCACAAAGTATAGCAGTACGGATAGCATCACATTGCTGGGTGTCAGATGAAACTTTTGACTTCTCGATGTACTTTAGCAGCTGTGGTGCCATAACGCCAACCAGAATTGCCATAATAGCGATAACGATTATCAGTTCCACCAGCGAAAAACCTTTATTAGAGTTAACACCTTTCATTCTCTCCCTCCTTGATCATGCGTATAAATTGTTTGGGGTTAACATCTTTATCATAACAGCTTTATTCTGTATAACCAGTAGGAACCGGTTGCATTTACGCTAATTTCAGTTGCATGCAGCCACGGATTATTTATGATCTCCTCTTTTATCCGGTCCAACGTAAGTATACTGTCTTGCTATCCTCTGTTCCGGACGCAGATCAAACATATAAAGGAATATAAGAAATATCCATTCCAATGGCTTCATCAGAAAATATATAAGATCTGCCCTGAGCGGCGTTGTGATCTTTCGCGATAAAGGATATCCATATGTATCATATGCATGTCTTATTTTTCTGTGAAGCCACGGCATCAGCTCCTGTATACGTTCCTCAAAGGCATTTGCAATACACAGCTGCCGGTTAACAACTATTGTTTCATTTCTTCTTGTGCCCAATCTTAAGGGCTTTACTACTTTTTTATGCCCTCCGGCTGCCACAGTGCAGAGATAATGGCCGTCATATTCCAGCGGCGGAGGCGGGATCTGTTGTGAAAAGGTCCAATCCGCAGTATTCGTAAAGGCCTTGACCGGTGCATCCAGTCCCTGCCCCATGAGCACAAACATCACTTCAATTAATGCAACAACAAAAAAGAGGACGACAAAGATAAATATCGAATACTTCGACAGGCTGTCTATAATATTGTAGAGCCGGCTTAGGTTTTTATGATCCCCATCTGATGATAACCTGTTCCTGAATAACTCTGCCTCTTCCTTCATATGTCTGTGGATCACCCGACCCGATAAGAGCAGGATATTCGCATGATACACATATAAAAGCCAATCCATACCATCTACATTTTTGCTGATCTGAACAGCATATGCGATCTGATAAACATTCAGAAGTATCAGTAAACTGATTGAAAATGCAGATATCAACGGCGGCAGTTTGTCCGCGCTAATATACAGTAATATGAAATATGCGACAAATCCCAAAAATACTATCAGTTTGATATCTCCGTACTCAGATGAAATGCTGTTATGATACTGCATTCTATTGATCTGTTCATACCATTCACCTGCCTCTTCATATTGGAGCGTGAATAAGCAAAAATAAAAAATCCCTCCGATAAAAACTGTAAGACTTGATATAAGCTTTTCCAGAATAGGTTTCTCAGCCACGCAGTTATATACATTCCATATTGTCAAAGCTCCCGGTATAACAAGCGCTACAATACCAAAAAGAAGCATTTCCATAATATCACCACCATAATTATTATATTTTCTTCTTCTCCCGTTTCAGCTCCTCCGGCATAATAACACTTTAGCTTATCTATTTATTGCAATCATATCAATCTTCCATATATTCAAACCCATCTTCAAAGATATCAATCTCAAAATCCCCCTCCCGTATATCCCCATCATCATCCAG
>JAIKYA010000200.1 GCA_024683645.1 Lachnospiraceae bacterium | reverse complement strand
CAGATGATTATAGTATAATATCATCTGTCCGTTCCCTTAGTTAAATGGATATAACAGGAGCCTCCTAAGCCCCAGTTGTGAGTTCGATTCTCGCAGGGAACGTAAGAAGAAAGCCATAATTTCAGGCTTTCTTCTTTTTTTTATCCGGAAAAATAAAAAAGTGGTTGACAAAAGTTCCGGCCAGTGATAATTATATAACTGTACTATGACGAGTAGTACAGTTAAAACAGTTTGATAATCTGCAAAGGAGGAGACATGTTCCAGATAGACAATATGAGTCATATCCCCGTATATGAACAGCTTGTCGGACAGGTGGAGATGTATGTGCTCAAAGGGATCCTGAATACGGGCGACCGGCTTCCGAGTGTCAGGTCTTTAGCAGGCAGTCTTGCAGTCAATCCGAATACCATTCAGAAAGCAATGGCAGAACTTGACCGCAAGGGCATCATCTGTTCCGTTCCCGGCAAAGGCTGTTTCATTTCGGAACAGGCACAGGATATTCTCAGAGAAGAACACAGGGGTGAACTTAAGGAATTCAAAGAACAGCTGAAACGTTTCCGCATGGCCGGCATAGAGCGGGACGAGATCGAGAAATGTGTCGATGAAGTATATTCGGAGGGAGATAAATGATACGAGTAAATAATGTTACAAAAGCTTTCGGTAAACATGAAGCGCTAAAGAATGTGAACTGCACTTTTCCCTCGGGAAGCATCTGCGGCATCGTGGGTTCCAACGGAGCAGGCAAGTCCACACTTTTAAGACTGATAAGCGGTGTGTATAAAGCAGACAAGGGAGAGATACTGATAGGGGATGATCCCTTCCTGCAGGTTTATGAAAATCCCGATGCCAAGAAGAAGATATTCTTTCTGTCCGATGAACAGTATTTTCCGCAGGAAGCTGATCTGAAATATATGTCGGAATTATACGCTTCATTCTATGAGAGCTTCGATAAAGAGTATTTCAATAAACTGACAGACGGACTTAAGCTTAACAGAAATTCAAAGCTCAGCACTTTTTCAAAAGGCATGCGCAGACAATCGGCAGTAGCTCTTGCACTTGCAGTCAGGTCCGAATATCTGCTGATGGATGAAACTTTCGACGGTATAGATCCGATAGTCCGCGGACACATAAGAAGGGTGATATGTGAGGATGTGGCAGACCGGAATACAACGGTGATCCTGACCTCGCACTCCATAAGAGAAATGGAAGATTTCTGCGATCAGTTTGCTTTCATTCATAAAGGCGGGCTTCTTTTTGAGAAGGACACCGATCAGCTGAAGACCTCACTCTTAAAGGTGCAGGTGGCTTATGCAGGCGAATATGATGAAAGCGTATTCAAAGGCTTTGATGTCGTAAAGAAGAGCCGCAATGGTTCGGTCACAGGTCTGATCGTGCGCGGCAGCAGGGAGCAGGTGCTTACACAGCTGGAAAAAACAAAGCCGCTGATCCTCGATGTCCTGCCTCTTACACTTGATGAAGTGTTTACTTACGAACTTGAAGCACTTGGTTATTATTTTGAAAATGAATCGGAGGATAAAGATGAAAACAGATAACGCTTTATTCCATAAAGGAGCTTTTAAGGAAGCATCGAAACAGCTGGCGCTGCCGGTGATCCTTGCAACTTTCGTGATGATCATCGGACAGGTTTTGTTCAGTCTTGTAGTTGAAAATGAGAACCCTTACAGACAGGTGGTTTCGCTCAGGTTTATATCGGTGCCTGCAGCAGTTGTATTTCTGCTGGTCACACCTGCGATGATACTGTATGTCAGCCAGTATATGATGAAACGTTCAGCCGGAGATATGTATGCAGCATTTCCGGTAAAAAAGGAAAGCCTGGTATTTTCGGATCTCTTAAGTGTGCTTATGTACAGTGCGGTTATGATGATCATAGGGATCATAACTGCCGAGATCATGACAGCCTTCAGTAAAACCGTAAGTCTCGGAGTAAACGACTGGTACATGGTACTGGGAGAATACATAGCCGCAGCTATATATATGAGCGGAGCAATGTACCTGGCACTGTCGGTTACAGGTAACCATTTCGCAACACTCAGTGCATTCCTGATGCTGATCCTGGCTCCCCGCGTGATCGTTACTTCCTGGCTGGGACTGATCAGTATGGCGAATCACACCATAGACAATCTGTTTGAAGCAGGCATATTTGATGACAGACTGAATGCAGTGACAGCCTTTATCACAGGTCCCCTTCTTCACGACAGCTTCGGAAACATAAGCTTAAAAAGCATAGTATATACTCTCTGCGTCGGCCTGATATACTGCTTCCTGGCAATACTTGCTCATAAGAAAAGGCCTTCAGAAACAGCAGGCTATGCGGCAGTGTCGGAAAAATGGCAGGCCGTGCTCCGTACCATACCTGCATGTCTGGTAAGCATAGTTCCGATCGCGCTTATAATGGATGACAATGAAACGGCAGGCCGTGCAGAAGGGCTGTATATCGTGATCATGTTCTATCTGCTCGTAATACTGGTATATTTTGCATACGAACTGTTTACGACAAGAAAGCTGAAAGAAACCCTTAAGAAAGCCCCCGGTCTGCTCATCGTAGTCCTCTTCAATATCATTTTCGCAGGCAGCGTGGTGGCAGGACAAAAGCTTATAGCAAAAGATTTTCCCGATGCAGCATCGGCCGGAGATATCAGCATATGTCTTAACGGCTATCGTTATTATAGAACTTCCGTTGATAAAGATTATTATGCGGTAAAGATGAAAGAGTATGCCATAAAGGATCCGGAAGCAAAAGAACTTTTGTGTAACTCACTGCGTTTATATCAGCAGATTTACAACAGCAATGAGAATCCGATAAGGGTAGGTATGTCACTTAAGTTTTCATCAGGGACCATGTTTAAGAACAGAGAATTCGAAATGCTGGAAGGTGACTGGAATAAACTGCTTGGGATACTGGAAAAGGATCCTTCCTTCAAGGCGATATTTACCCAGCCGATACCGGAAAGCGATGTGAAAAGTATTACCGCAAATATGTTTACCGGAACTGAAGATTTTGAGTATTCGGATTATTCGGCTCTGCTCAGTGAACTGTCCGGCAAAGATTTTAACTCTGTTGTGAAATCTCTTACCTCGGTCGGAAGTGCGATAGATTATCCCGGATATGAGATAACGACTAAAGACGGTCTGGTACAGAATGTCTGCATCACTCCCGAAACGCCGGATCTGTATATGGATCATATGAACAGTCATGCGGATAAAGCGCTGCTTTCTTCCGTACTTAAAGACTGGGAAGAGGATGCAAAATATGTAAAGAGCACAGAGCCGGGAGGGGTGACAACTAAAGGTCTGTCGGTAATATTCTATAACCTGCCTGAAGGAAAAGCTCACAATGAATATGTAACTGATTACGAACGGTATTTCAGCTGGGGTATATATAAGGATCTTGCCGGCCCTGATGATTATGAAAGCAGGGATGATGATAAAAGGACCAAGGAATATATAAAAGAGCTGAACAGCTTACTGACAGAGCAGAGTGATTCAACGATCCGGGATATATCCGCTCCTTATGTCAAGATCTTGTACAGGGTATGCTATGACACTGTCGAAGGTGTAAAGATCCTGGAAGAAAAAACAGCCTATATGGCAGTGGATCCCGTAACAGCAGACTGGGCAGTAAAGATCAATAACGAAATAAATTATTGACAGGCGGAAAAAATTGTGTTTTAATCCTTTATGACATAACAAACCATTGAAGCGGAAGAAAAAGCATTTTATCGCCACAGCGAGTCCGGGATGGTGTGAGCCGGATGGTATGAGGGATGCGTGAGCGAAAGCTCTTATATGGGCCGCCGAGGGCATGGGGAACGGGAGCGATCCCAAGTATCCGTGACGTGAAGGCATACGTCAGTTGCCGGGGATATGCAGGTATCCTGTAAGCGCACGAAGTCATTTTCGTGAATCAAGGTGGCACCGCGGATAGTAAAAGTATTATTCGTCCTTGACAGAACAGCAGTATTCTGTCAAGGACTTTTTATATTAAACGCTAATGCGTTTAATACAAAAAGTCCGGAAGATGCGCACTCGCACGAGATGAAATTGTTGCCTGCGGCAACCGTGCTCGGCGCCAAGATTTCCGCAAGCGGAAATCTATGAGAAAGGAGATATCGATATGGAT
>JAIKYA010000186.1 GCA_024683645.1 Lachnospiraceae bacterium | reverse complement strand
ACATCGGCTCTTCATCTTGCAATGCTCTGCCTTGGGATAGGAGAGGGCGATGAGGTGATAGTACCTGCCAATACGTATATAGCCACTGCCTGGGGGGTATCCTATACCGGAGCGAAGCCGGTCTTTGCCGACTGTACATCTGACACATGGGAGATAGACCCGGATGACGTAGAAAGGAAAATAACCGATAAGACCAAAGCGATCATAGGGGTGCATCTGTATGGCCAGCCTTTTGAATACAAGAGGCTGAGAGAGATAGCTGACAGGCACGGACTTAGGCTCGTCGAAGACTGTGCCCAGTCCGCAGGAGCTGAATATGAAGGCAAAAAGACTGGTTCGCTCTGCGATATTGGCTGCTTCAGTTTCTACCCCGGGAAAAATCTGTATGCCTTCGGAGAGGGTGGTGCAGTATCAAGTAATGATCCTGCTGTTATAGATAAGGTAAATGTATATAAGAATCAAGGCTGCCGCACAAGATATTATCATGAGGTCATAGGATACAATATGCGTCTTGAGGGGATACAGGGAGCCGTACTATCTGTCAGTCTTAAGTATCTTGATGACTGGAATAAGACGCGTATCGGAACGGGAAAACGTTATGACACGGAGATAACCAATCCGCTGATAACAAAGCAGTTCCATCCGGAGAATACTATGCCTGTATATCATCTTTATGAGATAAAGGTGCCTGATCCGGAAGGGTTCATTGCTTATATGGCGGATGCCGGCATAGAATGCCAGCGACATTATCCTGTTCCCTGTCATTTGCAGGATGCGTATAAAGACCTTGGATATAAGAGGGGTGACTGTCCCAACGCCGAAGGGCTGGCTGAACATTGCGTGACTCTTCCGATGTATCCAGAGATGACAGAAGAAGAGATTATAACGGTAATAGACAAAACCAACAACTATCGTGGGTAGATGAGTGTGCGAGAACCGGAGGCGAAGTGGGCCGCGCGGGAAACCCAGAGCATCCAGCATTAGAAGCATACAGGACGTGGAGGTAAATGAAACAAAGGGATCTAAAAACAACAAACAGACTGCTTTTCGTTTTTGTCGCAGTATTTTCTGTTTTCTTCTTTACGTGGCTGTTCCTTTTCGTTAAGGATACGGGCGGATCCCAGAGAGGGGTCTTATTTAATAATACCCATGATCTTTTCATGGACTGGTTCAATGTGGTCTATCATTCCATAGGAAGAAGGCCGTATATATGGGGGCGCATAGAAGAAAGATGTCTGCCTCCTCTGACTTACGTGCTGTTATATCCTTTTTCAAAACTATACTCCTATGACGTGTCACAATGGGTGGAGAACGATACGAGATATGATGCCAGAAATGCGCAGCTTCCGATGATCGCGGCGACTATGGTGTTTCTCATATCTTACCTGCTTCTTTTCTATTCCCTGTACAAGCACGGCCGTGTGCTCAGCGACTTGAAAAAGGCTGCACTGTTTGTGGTCTTCTTTGTGTCAGGGGTGAATCTTTTCTGCATAGACAGGGGGAATCTGCAGGTGATCACGGCAGCTGCGCTGTTCATCTATATCTACGCCTGTGACAGAGACGGATCTTTAGGAGGACTTAAGACCGGGATCGGCCTTCTGTGCCTTGCATTTGCTGCATCACTTAAGCTTTTCCCTGCAATGATGGGGGTCCTGCTCCTCTACAGGAAGAAATGGAAGGAAGCGGCAGCGGCCCTTTTGCTTGGTATGGCGATGTTCTTTCTGCCGTTCTTATGGATGGATCAGCCGTTCGCTTCTGCTGTATCGTCATTCTTTCATGCATTGAGTGCGCATGCTTTGTCATACCGTATCATAGCGGAACTTGGATTTTCAACACCGGTCATTATGGGGCTTACAGGGCTTCCTTTTTCGTTGCTCCAGGTGATTTCATATGCTGCGGCTGTGATATCGCTTTTCTGCGCCCGCTCTCTTGGTTCTGCATGGAAGAGGATCATGCTCCTTTCACTGACGCTGGTCCTTACTTCAGGCCAGCAGGGGTATTATTGTCTGATGTTTTTATTCCTTCCGATAGTCCTGTTTTTCTGTGAGGAGCACTCAGCGTTGGATGTGATCTATGTGCTGATCTTTGCGATCATCCTTTCTCCGCTCCAGCGCACTGCCCATGTCGGAAGTGTTGACATATCGGCAAAGCATGCGGTAAATCTGGTGCTTCTGGTTCTTTACATCTGGCT
>JAIKYA010000083.1 GCA_024683645.1 Lachnospiraceae bacterium | reverse complement strand
CCTCATCAGACGCGGCTTCTGCTTTCTCAGCCGCCTCATCATTACTTCCTGAGTCGCTTATCTGATCTTCGGCATCATCCTTTACCTCAGATCCGGCCTCGCTCGTAACTGCAGCATCTTCCCCTGATGCCTCGTCATCTTTTGCCTCACCTTCTACAGAAACAGCATCGTCCGCAGCCATAGCATCCTCATCCGCGTCCTGCGCCTCCACGACGCTTTCTTCTTCCGCCGTTGCATCATTTGCCTCTTCCACGGCTTCCGTCAGTATCTCCGTCTCTTCCTGTCCGTACACCACGCCGCCTGCCTGTGCATAGGCTTCCCCATAGCACGAAAACAGCATCAGCATCGTCAGCCATCCCGCAACTTTTCTTTTCAGATCATTCTTAAGCTTCATACCCTGCATCTCCTCCTCTTTGTGAATTACTTTACTCTCTCCTCATCAAAACCACTTTAATCTGCATTATATCATCTTCAGTAATTGTCACAATAATATTATTTGCAATACTCTTTATAACTCTAATATCTTACTGTGGCTTCCTTTCCCCATTTGATTTCTTACACACATATCAGCTAATTCGCACTATGCTTTCTTCTTTCGTACGGAATATCCGAATTTCCCGAGATACTTCCCGAGTCCGTAATATTCTCCGTGATTGTAGGCCAGAAGTCCCGCCTTTGCCAGATCAAAGCGGCCCTTATCATCAAGATAGGTATCGTCTATATCGGTGCTGAGTACCTTTGCAATAAACATATCATGGCTGCCAAGCTCCAATACCTGCTCCACCTTGCATTCCAGGCAGACCGGACTTTCCTCTATCCCCGGAGCCTTTATGAATTTTGAGGGGCTCCTGGTCAGCTTAAGCTCCCCTTTGAGTGCAAACTTGTCTATATCCCGGCCGGACTTTACTCCCACGTAATCCGTGACTTTCGCCAGCTTTTCGGTGGTCAGGCACATGGTGAATTCCCCGGTCCTTTTGATAATGTCATAGGAATATCTTTCCTTACGGATCGATACACTGACCATCACCGGATCGGAACAGACGGTACCGGCCCAGGCGGCAGTCATCACATTGGCCTTCCCCTCCTCATCCGCACAGCAGATCAGCACTGCCGGCAGCGGATAGAGCATATTTGAAGCCTTCCAGTATTCTCTCATACATACCTCCTGATGATCACTCTCATTTTACCCTTTTTCGTCTCGCTCATTTCTCCGAGATATTCGAACCTGCCGTAACCCCTTACCGAGATACCGCATTCTTCTTTAAGGATCGTCTCCGGATTCCTGCACAGCCTTCCGTTTACTGTCACTTTTTCGGCATCAAAGAGGTTCTTGGCCTCTCCTCTGGGCAGCTGTAACAGCTTTGAAAGAACGGCATCAAGCCTCGGGGAAGATACCGTTACCGCCTCTTCCTTAAGCTTCGGCAGCATATCTTCCGGCAGTTTCCCGGCAGGCTTTACCTTCACATTAGTGTGCTTCACCCGCTCCAGCCCGCTTGTTATATAGTCTGCCATTTCTTCCGCCACGAAGACATAAGCGCTCTTATCCCTCACAAGGATATCGCCGATCACATCCCTCTCAATACCCAGATTAAGTATCGCTCCCAGATAGTCCCTGTGACTTAAGCTCTCCGCAAACTTTTCCTGGACGGGGCTCACATACAGCACCCTTATAGGAAACTCTTCCTCATAGCCAAGATCTTCCGGGTCCCCGAAACGTACCATCACTCTTTCGCAGCTCGGGGCTCCGCCCCACAGCCTTATCTCCCCCTCTGCCGCTGCCTTATAGGCATCGGAAGCTCCCGACGGCGAATGAAATGAGCTGTAGCAATACCTGCCGCTCCTTCTCGCCCGCTCCGCCAGCTCCGCGAACCTGTTTATATTCAGTTTTTCATGGTCTTTCTCATTCATCTTAATGCATCCCTGCTAACTATTTCCCTTAATTCTCTATATTATATTTTCATATTCCATTATTTTTTATTCTTTTCTTCATCATCTCATCGTGAAGTATTTCATATTGTGATGTCGTATCATGCTTTTCATCATACGTTATTCACCTTTTTCTGTCACTAATATCCCCGGAACTTCAGCATTTATCTTAACATATTATCCGCCGGGCTGCCAACTGACAGACTTCTCATATGATCCATTCCTGCTCTGCTGTTATTCTATCTGCCCTGTGAGCGAGGTCAACCCCAAGCCGCAATGCGGTGCTTCGCAGGGTTGACAACTCTCACAGTGCAGATCTCTATTGGTTAAGCAGGAATGGATCCTTCTGCGCCGCCGGCGCATTTCCGGGCTCTCCGCCTCTTTTTACAGCTTTTCCGCTTTCTTTTCAGCCTCTCCCCGCCAGAACAAGCTGTAATTTAGGGCTTCCCGCCCCGGTCCGACAAGAATGACCGTATTCTTGCGCTCTCTGCCTGTTTTTACTGTCCTATACTGCTCGTTTCAAGCGTTTTTCGTCAGGAACAACAGTATTTTGGTGACTTCCACCCCTTTGTACTGTCCTCGCCCGCTTTTTTCCTCTTTCTCCCACCGCCAACAACAGTATTTTCAGACATCTCGCCCTTTTTTACTGTCCCCTCACTCTCTTTTCCTCCTCTTCCGTGCGTAAACGACAGTATTTTCAGGCTCTCTGCCTGTTTTTACTGTCCGGTGTTCCCAAGGGAAAAAGCAAGCCCGCTGCACTAAAGCGGAGCACTTAATGAGGGCGAGCATCAGACCTGCCCCAAAGCCCGGGTCTGTACAGTGGTGATTGCGAGGCCAACAATGGGCGACGGGCAGGTCGCTTTGATGCGACGACCGAATTGTAGTGCGGAGCGGTAAGCGAAGCGGGCTGCTTTTAACGCGGCACGCCTTAGAATATAAATCCGGTGAGGAGGACTGTAAGACAGGTGCCGGCGGCAACGGCCGGCAGGGACAGTCCTTTCCAGGAAAGAATGAGTGCGACAGCGAAGCCGGCAAGGCCGGTGCGTATGTCGCCGGTTGCAGTGAGTATAGCCGGAAAGGTCATGACACTCAGGGTCACGTAGGGTACGTAATAGAGAAATGACTTGATGAAGCGGCTCTTGATCTCCCTGCGGAAGACGACTAAGGGCAGCATCCTGATAAGGTAGGTGATCAGGGCCATTATGAGGATATAGATCAGGATCTCAGTTCTCATCCTTTCCCTCCTCCGGCACCGGGAACACAGCAGCTGCTAAGAGAGCCATTATCACCGTGAGTATTATGATCCTCGTTCCCGAGGAGATATCGCGTACTGCAGGCAGTTTAGTGCACAGCCAGCTTAAGAACATGGAAATTATGACCACCAGGGCCACTTTACGGTCTTTCTTG